>JAUWYH010000098.1 GCA_030615975.1 Candidatus Aminicenantota bacterium | reverse complement strand
AAGCTCGACAGTTCGGTAGGAGGAAGAGACGAAAATTTTCTCACATACAATTGTCCTTCCATAGATCCCAATGCTCTTTCCCTCGACATAGAGGTTGCCCTGGATGTTATTCAGTTTGACTTTGCCATATCTGTGTTTTATATCAAGTGATCCTTTTGCTCCATCGACTTCTACATTGGAGTGGCTTCCTGTGATTTTTGTTGGGCCTACGTCGTACAGGGCAATATCCCTGTAAGAAGTAACAACTTCCACTTTCCCCATCAGATTTTGACCGAAAACTTCAGAGTGAGAACCCTTAATCTCTGCATTTTGAAAGGTATTTTCCAGGTGAATCTTTCCGTATCTATGCTCAACGCTTGTCTTCCCTTGAACATCATTAATGAACACATTAGAATGTTTGCTTTCTACGCGGCAATTGGATTGAACATTTTCAACTTCGATATCCTTGTAGCTGTTTTGGAGTATAAGTTCTCCTCTGATATCTGAAGCAATAATTTTGCCGTGACGGTTGATGATATTCGTGTTTCCAACCTTTGATGTTTTGACTAGGCCATAGGAATTATTAACTTTGACATCCATGCCCAAAGGCACGGAAATCCTGAAATTTGTTTCGAAGTTTTTTCTTCTGAATTCGTTGCGGTTAGTTGAGATACTCAATTGTAACTCATTTTTATCGACAATCATCTTGAGCTTATCTGAGATTTCTTTAGCTTGTTCTTCGTTTTTGCGCCGGATTATTTTCTGGAAAGAGACGGTTATTTTTTCTTCTTCGGTTCCCTGAATTTCTATATCTCCGTGGGCATTGTTGATTTGAAGCTCGGGAGGAAATGGGGGCTCGATTTCTTGTGATTCTTCATAGATGAATTCTTCAAGGTGGATAAAAAAGAAGTGACCATCTAGATCCCAATCAATATGAATCTTTCCTGTTTGGGCATGGTAGAAGAATACTCCAGTTACGATGATAAGAATTAAAAGAAGAATTTCTTTTGCTTTCATTTTCAGCCCTGAATATTTTTAGATTCTTCTTTGCGTTCTTTTATTCCGTAATAGAGTTTCCAGGCTCCCCATACGATGAGCACTACAGGCCAGAGTCGGGCGAGAGAATCCCATATGGCTATGTCAATGTTATGGAGCAAGAAGATGAGACCTATGACGATGAGGATGATTCCCCAGGCAAGAGGGTCCTTGCGTTTATATTTTGCCATTTTAGCCTCCTTTAACTTTCCTTTTTATTCTTTGAAAAATAATCTGCAATGAGCTTCAACCCGATAACGATAACTAGTACAGGCCAGAAATCAATAACAGTGTCATAACTCATCACCTCGAAGTTGGCCAGAAGCAGGATGCCTCCCAGGGCAATCAAAACAGTTCCCCAGAAAATAGAGCCAGCTTTTACGACCTGGGGAAATTCTTCTGCCTCTTCTACTTCCTCTTCCTCTCCCAGGAGGAATCTGCGGTTAATGCTTCTTGAAGTCTGGACAGCATCGATTATCTGGTAGATGTAGAAACCGCCTAATAGAATTCCAAGAAAGGGCTGACCCTCTCCGGTCGTCTGCATTGTGACCAGACCTGCGAAAACAATCAGGAAAATTAACCCTTTCATAACTTGACGGTTGTAGATCGGGCCAATTCCAAACGGAAAAAAGAACGAGAGAACTCCTGCAAGAAAGGGAGATTTTGGTGGTCTTTTGACGATGACTTTTTCTTCCATTTTATACCTCCATATTTATGTTTTTACTTTTTGATCCTCATTTCCTCCTAAAAGCTTCATATTTTTGAGAGAAACGAGAATTTTGTCTTTGTAAGCTCCTAAATGGCCTGTAAAAGATTCAGCATTTGCATACAGCCTTTCAATTTTGCTGTAGCCAAGATGAACCTGTCGATTTATGGTTTTATTTATAGTATTTCTATCAGGATGAAAGAGATAAAAGGATATCATGATCATAAGGATAGTAGCTGCAGCAAAGATAGGTTGAAGGGAGGGGCGAAGCAGAAAATCAAAGCTGACTTTCAATTTTTTCTTTCTGCTCGGGATGGAGTAGAGTCGGTCGAGTAAATTCTCACTCACCTCGAGCTGTGGAAAATCGGCCAGGGATTTATTTGTTTCCTCGATAAAGGAAAGAAGATCGTTGCAGCTCTGACACGTTTTCAAGTGTTTTTCAACTGTTCTTTTCTCTTCTGGGCTAAGATCATCTTCTAAATAAGCAGATAATAGTTCTTCTATATTTTCACATTTCATTTTTTCTCTCCTTTTTTTCTTTGAGGATTTTAGCCAGCTGCAGCCTTCCTCTGTTAACCCGGGATTTGATTGTTCCCAAAGGAAGACTCATGATTTCTGCAATTTCTTCATATTTTTTACCTTGGATATCTCTGAGAATAACTGTCATTCGAACTTCTGAGGAGAGTTGGTTGATGCCTTCCCAGATTATCTTTTTGGTTTCTTCTTTTAAAATTCCATATTCTGGGCTTTCGAACGCTTCAGAGGGGAGATAATGTTCGTTAAAATTATCTCGTGATTTCTTTTCCCATTTTGTTCTTCGGTATTCATCGATAAGATAATTTTTGGCAAGAGTAAGGAGCCAAGCGCTGAAATTTTTTTCAAAATCATATTTAGTAAGAGAAGTGTAAAGTTTCATAAAAATATCTTGAGTCATATCTTCAGCTTCTTCATAGGTTCCTGTAAACTGGTATGCCATGTTGAATATCCTTTTGGAATAAGTATTAACAATCATTTCCCATGCTCCTTGTTTTCCTTCTAAACATTCTTGAACAACCGTTTTAATTTGCACTCACTTCACCTTGATAGACGAGATTTTAGAAAAAAAAGTTCCGTTAGAATGTGACAATAGGATAGTGTTTTTAAGAAAGGTTTGCACATAACAAGGCAAAGTAATACAAAGGGAAAACAAGAGGAGCAAAAGAATGGAAGATATGAAGATGTAGGGTCTGATGCCCTTATCGGGCCGGATGGCCTGTTTCACGAATGGACATAAAAATAGAGGTGAAGAAACCATTTATATTATTTTTTAGAAAAAATTAGTCCTCAACTCCATTCATTCTATTGTGGTGAGGATAAGGTGTCAATTCGAAAATTCCTTGACTAAGAAAACTGGATATGCCATGATATTTTATAGTTCTTGGCTATTTTTCTTTATTTTTCAAATCTTTTTCATGTTAAGTCAAAAATTCATAGACATTCTAGAAGGGAGGCTGTAAATGGAAGGTATTATTGGCTATGGGGCATATATTCCTCGGAATAGAATCAAGGTAGAGGAGATTGCTAAAGTCTGGGGAGCAGATGCGCCGAGCTATAAAAGAGGATTAATGCTAGAGGAAAAATCTGTCCCATCTCCCGATCAAGATACTATCACAATGTCCGTGGAGGCAGCCAAATACGCCTTAAAAAGAGCGCTCATCGATCCATTAGAGATTGGTGCTGTCTATGTCGGTTCTGAATCCCATCCTTATGCAGTTAAGCCAAGCGGTACAGTTTTAGCCGAGGCTCTGGGAGCAACTCCCGAAGTTCACACCGCTGATTTTGAATTCGCCTGTAAAGCTGGCACAGAAGGAATGTATGTGGCTTTAAGCCTGGTTAAGGCCGGAGAGATCAAATATGGCTTAGCTGTTGGAGCCGATACTTCTCAGGGAGCACCTGGGGATGCTTTGGAATACTCAGCGGCCGCAGGGGCAGCAGCTTTTATCTTCGGACGGGAAAATCTAATCGCCAAAGCCGTAGAGAGCTACTCCTACATGACAGACACTCCTGACTTTTGGCGGCGTGAGTATCAATATTATCCTCAGCATGGAGGGCGATTTACGGGAGATCCCTCTTATTTCAAACACATCATAGGTGCAGCTAAGGGGATAATGAACAAGGCTGGGATGAAACCCTCTGATTTTAACTATGTCATTTTTCATCAGCCAAACGGAAAATTCCCATTCAGAGTTGGCAAAATGTTGGGGTTTGAGAAAAGGCAGATTGAGCCAGGCTGGCTGGTGAATAAGCTTGGAAACACCTATTCTGGCTCTTCACCTATGGGCCTTACAGCAACTCTAGATATCTCCGAGCCAGGAGAGAAGATTCTTATTGTTTCCTACGGCTCGGGGGCTGGAAGTGATGCTTTTGTCTTTGAAGTGACAAAAAGAATTGATGAAGCAAGGGATCTGGCTCCAAGGACAAGAGACTTGCTAGATAATAATAAAAATTACTTGGAGTACGGTGTTTATGCCAAGTTTCGTCAAAAAATTAGAAAGGCAGATTAGGAGGGAGAAATGAGAGAAGTTGCTGTCATTGGTGTTGGAATGACAAAATGGGGGGAGCTTTGGAAGAAATCTTTAAGGACGATCTTCGTGGAAACAGCCCTCCTCGCAATGGATGATGCTGGTGTTGACCGGATTGATTCTATGTATGTAGGTTCTATGTCTTCGGGCCTTTTTGTTGGCCAAGAGCACATTGCTTCGATGCTCGCTGACTATTTAGGGCAGAGCCCTGTTCCTTCTGCTAGAGTGGAAACAGCCTGTGCTTCAGGTGGCCTTGCTTTAAGGCTGGGATTCATGGAAGTAGCCTCAGGGATGAGTGATGTGGTCCTTGTTAGCGGTGTGGAAAAAATGACAGACGTTAGTGGTTATGAAGCCACTTATGCCTTAGGATCGGCTGCTGACCAGGAATACGAAGGCTATCATGGGATCACATTTCCTGGCCTTTACGCTTTAATAGCAAGAGCTCACATGGAAAAGTACGGCACAACAAGAGAACAACTGGCATTGGTTGCGGTAAAAAACCATTGCAACGGCTCCAAGAATCCTTTAGCACAGTTCCCTTTTGAGATTACGGTGGATTCGGTCTTAAATTCTGTTTTAGTAGCTGATCCGCTGAGAATCCTGGATTGTTCTCCTATCACGGATGGAGCAGCAGCTGCTATTATCTGTCCTGCTGAGATGGTGCGTAAAATGAATAAACCTGTAATAAAAATCATCGGATCTGGCCACGCTACTGACACAATCGCTTTGAGCTCGAGGAAGGATATAACCTGGCTTGAAGCGACTTATCAGGCGGCCAAACAAGCTTACGCTATGGCGGATAAGAAGCCCGAAGATATAAATCTTATAGAAGTTCATGATTGCTTCACAATAGCTGAAATCTGTGTTCTTGAGGCTTTGGGAGTAGTAAAGAGAGGAGAAGGGGGGAAAGCTGCAGAGGATGAGATAACTTTTCTTGAAGGGAAGATTCCTGTCAACACAAGCGGAGGTCTAAAAGCCAAAGGCCATCCTGTTGGAGCAACAGGAGTGGCTCAGACTGTGGAAATTGTCAAACAACTCCGAGGAGAAGCAGGGGAGAGGCAGGTCAAAGATGCCAGAATAGGCATGGCTCAAAACATGGGTGGAAGCGGCGGCAGCACCCTGGTTCATATATTTGAAAGAGAATAGGAGGAAAAAATGACGACTCCATCAAGATATTGGAGAGAAATTCCTCAACGCTACAGGCTCGAAGCCAATAAATGCAAAAATTGTGAGATCACATTTTTCCCGCCTCGTCTCATTTGCCCTCAATGTAAAAATAGAGAATTAGAGCCGATAAAACTTGCAGAGACGGGGAAAATTCTTACTTATACTGTTATCCGCGTTCCTCCCCACCAGTTTGTTGATCAAGCGCCTTATGCTGTGGGTATAATCGAACTCGATGATGGAGTGAAAATAACAGCCCAGGTTGTCGATTGTGATTTTGAGGATTTAAAAATTGGGCAGAGGGTAAGAATAGAATTCAGGAAGATTTTTCAGGAGGGGGAATCAGGGATTCTTTGTTATGGGTACAAGTTTGTTCCCGAATAAACAAATTAAGAGGTTTTAATCATGTATAAGATTGAAAGCAAAATAGATACTCAAAGCGATGAGTATAAAGAAAATTTTAAGTACATGAAGAAGATAGTTGGTGAATACAAAAAAAGACTTGCCGAGGTCCAAAAAGGAGGCCCTCAAAAATACAGAGAACTACATAAGAGCAGAAAAAAACTTTTAGTAAGAGAAAGATTGGAAAAGCTTTTCGACCGAAACACGCCTTTTCTAGAACTTACTCCATTGGCAGCATACGATTTGTATGATAACGAGGCTCCC
>JAUWYH010000050.1 GCA_030615975.1 Candidatus Aminicenantota bacterium | reverse complement strand
CCATGTAGTATTTTGTTGAGTTAGAGAGTCGGGGAGTTAAGGCAATAGAAATGATAATTAATCTGTAGAAGGCGAGTGATCGCTCTTCTTGTTTTTTTTCGAATCGACTTTTTCGCTTTTTGGCTTCTCTTTTGTTTGCTTTTCTTCCTTTTCTGGTTTTTTCCTTGAGGCATAATCAGTGACGTACCAACCGGCCCCTTTGAATTGAATAGCTGGAGGAGAGATGACCTTTTCTAAATCGCCTCCACATTTTATACACTTTTTTAGGGGCGAATCATTGACTTTCTGTAAGACTTCAAAAGAAGCGCCGCAGAGCTGACATTTGAACTCATATAAAGGCATTTTCCTTCCTGTAGAAAAAAGAGTTTATTATAACAGAGAATGTTCATAAATCAAGCGACGACTTTTGACAGCTGCTATTTAATGGGTGATTCCATTAATTAGTTCTTCAGAAGTGAGGGTGGCTGTTCCCAATTTTCCGATTACGATTCCCGCAGCGGTGTTGGCTAGAATTGCTGATTCGCGGATCGGAGCTCCTGAAAGAAGAGCTAGTGATGCCACCGCGATCACCGTATCTCCTGCGCCTGTTACATCATAAACCTCTCTGGCTGTGGTAGGGATATGGTAAGCCTTTTTCCCCTTCTCAAATACGCTCATTCCCTGTTCCCCTCTTTTAAGGATAAGATATTGGGCGGAGATTCTAGAAAGAATTTTCTCTCCTGCTTTTTCCACCTGAGAATCTGTATGACATTCATGATGGACAACTTTTTCCGCTTCTTGGTGGTTAGGAGTGATAAGAGTTACAGGCGAGAAGAGAAAGAAATTGTCTATCTTGGGATCGGCAAAGATGGGAATTTTTTTCTCCAGGGCGTAAGGAAGGACCTTGTTCATCAGGGATTTTGTGAAAATTCCTTTGTTGTAATCAGAGATGAGGATTCCATCGTATTCTTCCTGCTGGATAAAAAGGAATATCTGCTTTTCTATCGCAACAGAAATTGGACTCTTTCTTTCCCAATCGACCCTCACTACCTGCTGCTGATGAGCAATGATTCGAGTTTTGACGATTGTCGGTCTTTTTTTATCCACAAAAATTCCCTTGCTTTCAGGAAGATTATTTCTTATCCATTCGCCTTCTTCGTCATTTCCGACTACACCCACAAGAAGAGGGAAAGCCCCGAGGGTTTGTAGGTTGTGGCTTACGTTCCCTGCTCCTCCCAGACATCTTGTATCCTTATTGACTTCAACAATCGGCACCGGTGCTTCGGGGGAGATGCGAGAAACATTGCCCCATATGTATTTGTCCATCATCAGGTCGCCCAAAACCAATACTCTTTTCTTTCTGAAATTTTGAATGATTTTTTTCATCTTTTCCAAACTGATAAGAGTCATCGACTGTTCTCCTTTAAAAAAATAGGGTTTGATAGAATCCAGGGGATATCTTTTCCCAGAGGAGTTCTCTCTCTGAGGTAAACTTCAACCCTATAGATGCCCGGCTGTCGAGCTATGTGGAGGAGTTTGTCTTTTTGGGAGTGAAGGATTCTTTTTCCGTCTCGAATCAGGTAAATTTCTTTGGTGAAAGGGAAAGGGGCTTGGATGTGAAGTGAAAGCGGAGAGCGTAGTCTCACAGTAGAGCCCATCATAATTATCCTCTCTCCATCTTCTCCCCAGAATCTGAATCCTTTCGCCTGAGCAGCAGCGTCGATGGCATTATAAAATCGGCCTTTTCTTATGGCCCTGTAAACTTGATCACGTGCAGCCTCGAAACCCGTAGGCAGCGGCTTCCTGAGCGAGAGGTGAAGAAGAAAGAGGGAGAGGAGAGGGCGGTAAAGGATGTGGGCATCGATGCTAAAATAGCCGTAAATCGGGTGGAGGCGATTGAGCTCATCCCATTTTTTCAGGTTCCTCAGGGGATTGTCGAGCATCTTGAGGAGTGCATATTTGGGCTTTAGGAGGAGAGCGGGAAGATAGGGAAGTAAGGGGAGAATGTTTCTTTTCAGCATACTATTCGCGTTTATAATTTCTATCCCCGAATAATCGACAAATTCCCCCCAGGTCCAGCTCACTTTTGAATAAGGATGGGCGATAATAGAGAATCCTCCTGATGATTGTATCTCGTAAACAGCATCCTCAGCATTTTGGGAGAAAGGATGGGGAGGCGGATTAAAGTTTAAACCGACGAGATGACCGCGGCTTACTGAGAGTTCGGAGCCGGCAAGCACAAGCACTCCTTCTTTCCAGCCCTGGCTTTGAAGAGATTTGTAGTTGGGGTTGCCATGATCGGTCAGAATGATGAAATCAAGGTCAGACTTGGCAGCAAGCTTTGCGATTTTATCTATGCTTTTTCGGCCATCAGAGAAGATCGTATGAATGTGGTAGGCACCCTCTATTTCATGAAGGGAGGTTTCAGGAGGAAAACTTTTGTATGTTTTAAAACTTAGAAGATGAAAGCTCAGCCAAGATGAATACAGCAATAATAGAACCACGAGAGCAACCAAGAATTTTTTCTTTTTTAATATCTTCAATTTACCTTTTTGGTTCAAATATAAATATTTTCATTCTTTTTCCGGATACGGGCTAAGGCAAAAGGGATTGTCATCATGTATAAGAAGAGTGTTGTGATTTCAGAGTCGGCGAAGTTATATTCGAAGAGTCCGGCAAAGGCCAATCCAAGGATTGCAGCCAGAGCGGCTGCCGTAAAAGGGTAAAGGATAGGGTCTTTTTTTCTCAGAAGTTTCAAAAGCGAGATGAATGTCCAGGCCATGAAAATAAGCCAGGCGAGAAGGGTTAGGATTCCTCTTTCGGCAGCGATCTGAGTGATGTTGTTGTGGAGATGAACATTCATTTTTGCTTTTTCAGAGAGTTCGTATTTAGGGTTCTTAAATACCATATCCACAGTGTCCGGACCGGTTCCTAAAATGGGATAATCTCGAATTATTTTTATCCCAGCCCTGAAGTATTCAAGCCTTTGTTTGTTGGATTCCGTCCTCAGACTAATCGTGCTGACGGCTCTTTTTTTTATGTGTTGAGGGCTGACGAGAAAAAAAAGCCCCAGAGCAAGCGGTACTATTATTAAGCTTTTGGGCTTGTAGAGAAGCAGAATGAAGCAGGCAGCTAAAACTATTCCTATCCATGAACTTCTCGTCAATGTTAGGGTCAAGGCAAAAAGCGAGAGAATAAACCCAAGGCCCCAGAGGAATCGTGTTTTTTCTCGGGAGAAGAAAAATATGCTTAATGCCATTGTGCTAAAAAGAAGCAGAAGACCAGCCTGGGTCATGTAATGACCCATGAAGCCTGTGATTCTCTCGCCAGGGGACGCCATGAAGATGAAATAATAGAATGAATAGAGGAGGCTTATGTAGGCTGAGGCTAATAGCGCCAGGTTAGCTCTAAGGAGTGTTTTTTCTCTGCGGAAGCCAACGTAGATTATGGGAATGATAAGGAAAAGAAGAAGCTCTCGGCAGTCTTTTAGACTTATCTCTGGATTGACTGAGAAGAAGGAGGATAAAAGCGAGAGGATGCTGTAGGCAAGCAAAGGCCAGAAAAAGGAAGGGAACAGAGGCTTTTGTTTTTCCCGGATGAGGATGATGAGCCAGCAGAGGAAAGAAAGGAAAAGAAAAATCTGACTTAAGCTAATTGATACCATCGAGAATAAGAGATAAAGAGCGACGGCCAAAGGGATGGTTTTGTATGGATTAAGGGAGACTCTTCGTATTGCTTGGAACATTGTCCGCAATCTCATCTTATTTAATTTTTACTTTCCTCACAATTTGTGCTTTCCGTGAGCCTTCTCAATAAAACGGAAGGAGGCTCTGTAGACTTCTTCTGGCTTGATGCTGCGAAGACATCTGAAGTCTTCGTAGAGACAGCGTTTTTGCTTGCAAGGCCGGCAATCAAATTCCTTTTCAATCACAAAAGCCTTGGCTTGCCAAGGGGCAAAATGGGCTGGAAGCGTGGGCCCAAAATAAGCGACTATGGGAGTGGGGGTTGAAGCTGCAATGTGCATGGGGCCACTATCAGGGCCAACAAAGAGGGAAGAGAACAAGATGAGTTCTCTCAATTCCCTTAAGTTGAGCCTTCCGACCAGGGAGATTAGAGGAAGAGAGGTTTTCTTCAAGATGATTTCCTCTGCATTTTTATCTTCTTCTGCTCCAATCAGGACAATTTTTATCTCAGGGTGCTGGGAAAGGAGCCTGATAAGCTCCACAAGGTTTTCCACACCCCAGTTGCGAAATTCGTTTCCAGCACTGATATGGAGAGCCACTATTTTAAAACCAACCAGGCCGTATTCTTTGACGAGTTTTTTAACCCTTTCTGCTTCATATTCTCTTGCTTGAGGAAGATAGAGTGGAAGAGGGGTGATGATGGGGACTCCAAGCGCTTTCACTAGATTTATGTGGTTTTCGACACTATGAAAACACCTGTTTTTTCTGCCTCGAGGAAGGAGGATATCGTAGACAAAATTCCTGTATTTTATCCTATAGCCTATTTTAAGCTTCGCCTTTGAAAAAATGGTTATTAGAGAAGCTCTCGGCCCACCGTGGAAATCAAGGATAACGTCGTACTTTTCCTTCCGAATGCGATGGATAAAGCGGAGGAAATCTTTTGTACTCTGGTTTTTGGGAAGAACATGGATTTCGTCCAAGATAGGGTTTCCCTCGACGAGTTCCCTATAAGGTTTTTCGACAATATAAGAAATATGTGCTTGAGGGAAATTCTCTCTCAGAGCAGAAAGAGCAGGAGTCGTCATGATAATATCACCGATTCGTCTCAGCCTAATCAGAAGAATCTTTTTTATGGCGGAGGGGTCAATCTTTTGTTGCCCTTTCTGGTTCAATTTTTGCCTCTTCGATGAGCATAACCGGGATATCATCCTTTATAGGATATACGCGATGACACTTCACACATTTAAGGCCTTTCTCATCAGAGGTAAGCTTTACATCTTCCTTGCATAAGGGACATGCCAGGATTTCAAGAAGTTGTGGATCTATAGTCATTTTAGCACTCCTTCTGGCTATCATATACTATACTCCTTATTCCCGTCAAACATCGGGGTCACCCAGTCATCATTTCTTTTTCCGTGACCAAAAACCTGTCTTATAATTTCAATATATCACGGAATTGGAGATGCTTCCGATCACCCATTGACAGAAGATATGGAGGGGTGATATTTTTAGCAGAAAATGAAGCTATGCTTTTTTGGTGCCTATGATCCTGACTATCCGCGAAACTCTATCATAAGAAAAGGATTGAGATCGAATGGTATGGAAGTTTCAGAATGCTGGCTTGCACCCAAATATAAATTCTGGCTTCGTTATCCAATCTTGTTTTTCCGCTCCAGGCGTTTTCATAGGATGGATGATTTCTTTTTTGTCCCTGAATTTTGCCAGAAGGATGTTCCTTTGGCAAGAATCCTTTCCTTTCTCGCTACGAACAAAGTGATATTCGATCCTTTGGCTTCTCGTTATGAGACTAAAATAATGGACTGGAAAAGGAATCCTCCAAATTCCTGGCAGGCATGGTGGAATTTTAAAATCGACTACTGGTCCTTCAAGCTTTCAGATCTAGTTCTCGCTGATACTCGTGTCCACAAAGAATATTACTGCCAAAAATATGACCTTCCTTCTGAGAAAGTAGAAGTTTTGCCTGTAGGGTTTGACAGCGATCTTTTTAAGCATAACTTGAGAAAAGCCTCAGGAGAAGAAAAAAAGCACTTTATAGTCCTTTTTTTTGGCTCATTTCTTCCTCTCCATGGAATCGAGACAATTGTTAGCTCGGCAAAAATAATCTTAAGAGAAGATGCCTCAATAAAGTTCCGCCTTGTAGGTTCAGGACAAACATTGCCAAAGGCTCAAGCCTTAGTTTCTAACCTTGGATTAAACAATGTTCGTTTTGAAAGCTGGGTTCCTCAAAGTATTCTTCCCTTAAATATTGCTTCTGCAGACATTTGTTTGGGAATCTTTGGAAAGAGCGAGAAGACAAAACGAGTAGTTCCCCACAAAATATTCCAGGCCATGGCGATGAAAAAGCCTATAATCACGCTACGTACTCCAGCTGTTGAAGAACTTTTTTCCCACAGGAAGCACATATTTTTCTGTCCATCGCCCAATCCTTCCAATCTTGCCCGAGCTATCCTTGAGCTGAAAAAAGATTCCTTCTTGAGAGAAGAGATTGGCGAAAGAGGATATCGATTGGTTAGTCAAAATTTTTCACAGAAGGCCATCGGTCGCATGCTTATAGATATCCTCGAGAGGAATTTTGGTCCTTCCTCAGGGAGGGCAGTCAATTGAGAGAAGAGTTTGGTCAAGCCGTTTTCCTCTCCCCTTTTAAAGGGCGAATCCAACCGGATTACAATCATCCCCTGTTCATCCAGGCCATTTCGGATTGTGAGCGCCTTCTAAGTAGCCAGTCCTGCAGAATCCTTCATAAGGGGCGGAATCGGGTAGGAACTCTTCCCCTTTCTCAAAAGAATGGAAAGAGAGTCGAGATCGTCATTAAAGAGTTTCATTCCCGAGGAGTGAACAAACTAAAGAGCATTTTTCTTCGGGGGAAAGCTTTTAAAGCTTGGTCTTGTGCTCATGCCCTCCTGGAAAGAGGGATAGAAACGCCTTTCCCTGTTGCCTATCTTGAGAAAAGAAAGAACCTTTTTCTGGATAGAAGTTTTTATTTGAGCGAAAGAATTATTGGCGTTGAAGAAATACGCTCTTTATTCCGCAATCTTCCTCCGCCTGAGCTTCAAAACCTGGTTATCTTCCTTTCCAGCCATCTTTTGTCCTGCCATAAAAAAGGCATCCTTCACCGTGACCTTTCAGATGGAAACATCCTGGTCAAAGAAGATAACAAGAGAAGATATAAGTTTTATCTAATCGACACCAATCGCATCAAGATTAAAAGGCGAATCAATCTTTTACAGAAAATAAAGAATCTTATCCGCTTGGGAATTCCCCCTCATGCCCAGCGCTTTTTTTTGGCCAAATACCTGGGGAGCCGAGATATTAAAAAATACATCTGGCTCTGGTATTGGATGAACAAGAGAAGCTATTCATTGTATGTGGAATTTAAGAGAAAGCTTCGGTTGAGGAAGTTAGCCCAGAAATTAAGGATTCAGTAAGATGAGTTTTGAATTTCAATGGAATCCTTATGCCGACCAGCCTCATAATGTCGCTCCCCACAAAGAGCGTCTCAAGCATCATTTAAAACACGCAGGAACCTATATGAGCCTTTTTACTTCTAACCTCCGCAGAGCGGCTCCCATTTTAGCCAATTATCGTCAATATAGAAAAAAGATGTATAAGGAGCAAGTTCAGATCAGCGATCCTTTTGCCATTTCTGTTTCTCCTTCAGAAGGGAGAGAGGAAGAAGTTGTTGAGCTCTTAAAAGAGACTAACATTCAAAAAACGCTGGTGAGAATTCCTTCCTGGGAAAGGAGGAATCTAACTCGTTTTGAGAAATTTTCTAAGCTTCTTTTCGCCCGCGGTATAGAACTTACCGTGGCTTTGCTCCAGAACAGAGAAGATGTTCTTCATCCCTCTCGCTGGCATCATTTCTTAGAGGAGGTTTTTTCTCGGTTTGGACAGATATCTTCTTTATTTGAGATTGGCCATGCCTGGAATCGAACAAAATGGGGAGTCTGGGATTACGAGGAATATCTGAGACTTGCTCGGCCGGCGGTTCCTTTGGCCGAAAAATACGGAGTGAAACTTGTAGGTCCAGCTGTTATCGATTTTGAGTTTCATCTCTATCCCCCGGTCCTGGATGTTATTCCTTTTGATAGGGTGAGTTCTCTCCTTTATGTGGACAGGGTGGGAGCTCCGGAAAAGAAGCAATTTGGCTGGGATACCTCCAGAAAATTAGCCCTCTTGAAGGCTGTAGTGGATGGCAGCACTCGAAGGAAGCATAATTTGTGGATCACAGAGGTAAATTGGCCTTTAAAAGGAACAGGAAAATATTCCCCTGCCTCTGGCAAGCCCAATGTTTCAGAGGAAGAGCAGGCTGATTTTCTTGTTCGCTATTATATCCTCTGTGTAACCAGCGGGTTTGTGGAGAGGATTTACTGGTGGCAGCTTGTCGCACCGGGCTATGGGCTTGTTGACAGCCGAGATAATGAATGGAGAAAAAGGCCGGGTTTTTATGCTATGAAGACCATGGTAACCTATCTGAAAGAAAGTGCATTTCTCAAGAAAATTCACAATCCTCGGGCAAAAATATTTTCATTCCGCAAGGGAGAAGAAGATTTTGTTGTCTGCTGGACGAAAGGTGAGGTCTGTGAACATCTTTTTCCAGGGAAAGTAGTGCGAGTCGTAAGAAGGGATGGAGAGGAGATTCCCAGAGGTGATGATAGAGTCAAAATTGATGGCAGTCCTATATATGTATTTCTAAAATAGTATAAGCCTTTGCAATTTTACCGAAAGAGCAAAGGAGAGAGCAAAAAAGATGAGCAAGAAAAAACCTTTTAAAGGCCCCTTTCAAAAACATGAGGTTGAAGATTATGAGCGAAAAAGGTATCGGGGATTGGACCAAAAACTGGTGGATGCGAGAGAGAAAAGAATTCTAAGAAAGATTCTAGATAAAATAGGCAACGATTCAGCAAGGGTTTTAGATATTCCCAGTGGGTATGGCCGTTTTTCTAATTTGCTTCTTGAGAGAAGATTTACTTTAGCTAGCAGCGATCTTTCTTTTTATATGGTAAAGCGGACAATAGAGAAGAGCAAGCTTTGTGGCCTCCATTCTGGAGTTGTGGCAGATGCAAAGAAGGGTCTACCTTTTAAAAGGAAAACATTCACCATTGTTCTTTCCATGCGTTTTTTCCATCATGTTCAAAGAGGGGAAGAGCGGGAGTTTATTCTTAATGAGTTTTCAGGTGTTTCAGCAGAATGGGTGATTCTTTCTTATTATCAGAAAACATTCTTTCATCTTCTTCAACGGAAACTGCG
>JAUWYH010000045.1 GCA_030615975.1 Candidatus Aminicenantota bacterium | reverse complement strand
TTGCTGAATACGTTGATGATTATTTATTTTTGATTGTAATTTGAGATGTAGTTTATCTTAAAGGAAACGAGAAAAGAGAAGAGGCAAAATCTCGATAGAGAACTGCTCTTTATAAGTGTAAATATAATTGTAAATGTATTGAGTTGTGATGAATGGTTATTAGCGTGGCTTGCTATTTGTAGATTTTTTTGGGTTGCTATGCGCTCCTTTTTGTGTTTAGACTTATTTTGTAAAAATCGTTTCTTTTTTTAGATTACCTGAAACTCTTTTCCTCTAGTTTTTTTGACTTTGATTTTTAGCTACATAGAATGAGCGAATTAATCTCCATTGGCAACTCTAGGTGAGCTTAACGTACCTGTAATCTTGAGTTTCATCCCTGCAGTGTCTTTGTTGGTGGGGGTTGTGCTTTTGCCAGTATCGAAGATTGGAGAGAAGAAGAAAGCGATAATCATAGCTGGCGTCTTGATTATTTGTTTGAAGTTGAGCTTTGGCTTTTTCTCAATAGCATTCACGTTTGGAACAGTAAGGAGTAGAAAACTAAGGCATGCAAAAAGAGCAGTCACTTTAAATAATGGACTTTTGCGCATAGCAGCCTCCTTTTAAAGGTTAACTACGCCTTGCAAAAGGATTGGTGACAAATATGGGATGGAAATGGAATAATAGTGTCTCCTCTTTTCTCATCCTCATCCAAGGCGTCGACAATAATCTAAGTCACTGAAAATAGAATGTCAACCCTTTTTTATAAAAAATTTTCATCTAGTTCATTCATCATCTGTACTATAAAACGAACAAAATACATTATTTAGTGGCAGATGGATGTATGACCCTTATATTTAGTATCAGTTTGGAATAAGAAATTTTTTTTAAAAATATAAAGATTTTTTTTAGCTATAGCCTATATTTCGGCATGATTAATCTGATTTCTTCTTTTCAGGTTTTTTCTTTGTAAAAATAATCGATTTCCCACTCTGCAGTATCTGGACCATCAGAGCCATGGATAGCATTCCGTTCTATTGAGAAGCCGAATATATGGCGGAGAGTTCCGGGTTCGGCCAAAGCGGGGTCGGTTACTCCCATGACTTTGCGCCAGTGAGAGATAACATTTTCTCTTTCCAAGACCATTATCACGATTTCTCCAGAGGACATGAAATCTGTCAGGCTTTCATAAAAATGCTTGTCCTTATGGATAATATAAAAACCTTTTGCTTCTTCTTTGCTGAGATGAAGCATCTTTAAGCCCGAAATTTTAAAGCCTTCGTCCTCTATTCTCTGGATGATTTTACCTATTGCTTTCTTTTTAATGGCATCTGGTTTAATAATGGCTAAAGTTTTCTCTTCCATGATTGCTCCTTATTCAAGTTCATCAGTTATTTGATATAACTTAATCATTCCTTTGAGTCAAATTTCATTGACACTACTTAAACTCGCCTATAAAATGCCTTTCTGTGAGAGAAACGAAACAAAACTATGAGCGGGTGAAAAGATTTGCCCTCAAGCAGGGAGTTTCTGTTTTTGGAGTGGCTGACATCACGAAGATAAGAAAAGAGTTTCTTCTCGATAAAGAGTTAAAGACAAAATTTGACTGGGCCATTTCTCTTGGTAAGAGGCTTTTAGATCCTGTTTTGGATGATTTAAAAGACAAACCAACTCCTCTTTATTTCCACCATTATCGTCAGCTTAATTTCTTCCTCGACAGAGCATCTTTTCTGGTCTCTTCTTTTATACAGGAGCAGGGATTTCTGGCCCTTCCCGTTCCTGCATCACAGATCATTGATTGGGAGAATCAGAGGGGCCATCTTTCTCATAAGAAAGTTGGCCATTTGGCAGGTCTGGGCTGGATAGGGAGGAATAATCTTCTTGTCAACCCAAAATTGGGAGCAAGATTTCGTCTTGTGACTGTATTGACAGATATCCCTTTTGAAGCAGATATGCCTATGGATGAAGCCTGCGGCAAATGCAGAAAATGTTTAGAAGTATGTCCAGCTCAGGCTGTTAAAGACCTGAAAGAAGATTTCGATCACTGGGCTTGTTTCGAAAAGCTAAAGGAATTCAAGAGAGAAGGAATTGTCGGGCAGCTCATCTGCGGGGTCTGTGTTAAGGTCTGTTCAGGATTTTAGGAATTTTTTAAAAAAATAGAGGACTGATAAATATTTTATGCAAAATGGGGAATAGATTATGACTTAGGATCAGCGCTATGCTGACATTCTAGAGAGTTTTCTGTTTTTGACACGGGATCCAGATCTCGGACTTCAGATCCTCAGGCTTTGTGTCTGGAGTCGGCATAGTGAGGTATTTTTCTAACAGCGGCCCAGACTGAACAAGGCCATTCGCTTCCATCCATTTGAAAATCTTAGAGATGGTTTCTCCAGTTTTTTCATATGGGCCGATATGAAAGGTTGAGACGACAAGGGTGAAATTCCATTGTTTTTTTTCAAGAGGGGCCTGGGGCATAACTTGAGGTGTAACAGGAAATCCTATTTCCCATTCCAAATCTTCTTGAGTCACTTCGTCTGGATTGTTGTAATAGATCCCAAATAGAGGCCCTCCCGGAAAGATGTTTTGGCTTTGAGATGTATGCATCAGCTGCCTTATGATTTGTTCGATTTCTGTATAAGGCCCTTTATGCCGGATACAGCAATAAGTGAAAGAAGAAACTTCCTTGAGTGAGATAGCTTTCTTTTCAGTGTTCTCTTTTTGATTTCCCGTAGCTAAACACACAATAAAAATTGTTAGGAGTAAGGTTAAAGATATTTTTTTCAAATTTCCCTCCTTAAAATATTAATTTCTTTAAACGATATCTTTATGATATTTCGTATAGAGACTCACAATGGGGTTGTGGCCTGTAAAACGGTCTTTAACAATAAGAGTCGTGACTGGTACATTGGAGTTCATGGTAAAAAGCATATCATGTCCTACTCGCTCTTGTCGATGCTTCCACAGCAGCAAATTGCCGAACAAATCTCAAAGCCGTGTTTCTCCAGTATTGAGTTTGCCCTGGCTGCCTCATCGCTGAGTCCGCTGCAGAAGGACAAACCGATTTTTTTGACTCCAATTTTTTTTGCAAACTCCACAACTTCTCTAATCCTTGGCCTCACAGGCACAGTTTTCCCTTCTTCCCTGGCAGCTTTTTTTTCATAGCTTTCTTTTTCAATCAGGGCAGAGTTGAGATAGAAAGGCTGGATTTCTTTGCTTCTGTATTTTTTTGTGGCTTTCTTTATTAAGCTCTTAAAGTTTTTTATTGGGCAAAAAGATGGGAGGAGAGATTCCTCGGTTATTCCTTGTGAGCAATATTTGGGTTTACATTTGGCACATTCTGGATTTATCATTTTAAGTAAAATCCTAAATCAAAAAAATTAAAAATTCAACGTAAACATCTTTTTTTCCGTGATACATGATTGTACTTTTAATGTCTTTGGGAATGGCGTGAAAAATCTGAACGGGAGCGAAGTCATTCCCAAAGACATTTTTTTATCATAGAAAAAATATGCTTCTATTCAACTATAAGAATTTTTTCTATTTAGCTGGATAAAGATCATTCCACCATTCCGCCTGGCCTTTAAGCCATCTGTCATACCAGGCCATTATGGTTTTAGTCCAGAGAATTCTCTTGTTATAGGTCATGATGTGGTGATTCTGGTCGAATATCTGGATATATTCCACTTCCCTGCCGAGAATTTTTAAGGCTGTGTACAGTTGGGTGCTCTCGCCTGGAGGAACATTTGTATCAACTGAGCCATGGAGAAGAAGAAGAGGGGTTGTGATTTTATCAGCATGGAAAAGTGCGCTTTGATTGACATAGATGTCTTTCCGGTTCCAGGGGAAGCTGTTGGCGGCAGCAATGGCGTTGTAGCCGTAGCCCCAATATCCTTCTCCCCAGTAGCTCGAAATAGAACTGATTCCGGCATGGGCAACGCCGGCTGCAAAGATGTCGGTTCGCGTGAGGAGGAGCATTGTCATGAATCCGCCGTAAGAGGCCCCGATACAACCTACTCTTTGAGGGTCGACAAAGGGGTGAGCTTCAAGAAATTTTTTAACTCCATTTATGATCTCGTCGGCGACAATAATGCCCCAATCGTTGACATGAAGAGCAGAGAATTTTTGACCAAATCCAATGGCTCCGCTGGGTTGAAGAACATAGACTACATAACCCTGGGCTGCGTATAGATTCTTGGGGTAACGCCCACCGAAATCGCGAGTTACAGGGGTGGTCCCTCCGTAGTAGTAAACGAAACACGGATATTTTTTTGTGGAGTCAAAATCAGGGGGATAATAAACTCGGCCTTTGATTTCAGTGCCTCTTTTGTTTTTAAACGTCCACTGTTCGACGTTGCCAAATCTCACCTTTCCAAAATCCTTTTTTCCTGGGTCCTGAAGAATACGGAATTTTTTATTTTTGAGGTTTATGACAAAAGCTTTTGGAGGAGAAGATGCGCTTGAGCCTGTATAGACGGCAATCGGATTTTTGTCGGCAATATCAAGCCGCCCGATGACTTCTACTCCGCACTCGATAAGAGAGAATTTCTTTTTATCCAGGTCATACCTGTAGAGATGGCGGTAGGAGCGATCTGTGGTAGTAAAGTAGATGCAGTTTTCTGTTTTGCTCCAAAGGGCCTGATTGATGGAAGGATCAAAATTTTTAGTGATAGGCTCCACTTTTTTCGTCTTGAGATCGAAAAGGTATGCCTGATAGTCATATTCATTGGGGATAAGATCTTTTGGAACATTGACTCCTTTATCTCCGAATGCAGAAGGGCATCCAAGAATCAGAAGTTTTTTCCCTTGTGGACTCCACTGAGCGCGGCCAAACCATTTTCCTTTCCAGATTAATTGCGTTTCCAGTGTTTCAAGGTTAAGGGAAAAGAGCTCGGTCTTTGAATAAGGCCGCTCCGAATAATCAACCATAGAGCGGGTGAACAGAAGTTTTTTTCCATCCGGGCTGATGCTGTTTAAAAATGTCGAAAATTCTCCGGCCGTAAGCCTCTGAGAGACTCCCTCAGGAACGCTGACTTTGTAGAGATAACTTTTGTCTCGCCACTGCGGCTGTCTATCTGCCAGATTCTTGAATCTTTTTACTCCGGATTTATCCTTTCTTCCTTTCTCAGTTACAGAATATAAAATAAAGCTTGCGTCCGGAGACCAGACATGTTTTCCTAAATTTTTTATGTTTTCGAGGAGGGGAAAAGATGTGCCGGTTTTTAGGTCCACAATCCATATGGTCCCTTCAGATTTTTTACGGGTTATGTAGGAGAATTTTTTCCCGATTGGAGCCCAATTGACTCTTGATATCGAGGTGCCTCCGCGATAGGTCTGGATAAGCCGGCCGTCAGCAACTCTGTACATTTCCACCCAGCTTTCAGAATCATCGCTGGGAGGGAGAGTTTTTCGTATTGAAAGTGCGGCTAGTGTTCCATCGGGAGAGACAGAAATACCTACGACCTTCGAACCATCAAGGAGGTGGGTGATTGCCATCTGTTTTTCAGCGGATAAAGTGAATGCTGGAGGCGGTGAGGCGAATTTTTCCTCAAAGGAAAGAACTCCTTTTAAAGTCCATTCTGAATTTAAGCTTGGATCAAAAACAGTTTTTACAAGGAGTAGGTGTTTTCCTGTTTCGAGTTTTAAATCAGCCGACACTTTTCTTCCTTTGACTGAAGTCTTTTCCTTCTCAGTCGAGTCGACTTTGGCTTTAGTGGCGACCACTTCTCCATCAAGCCAAATTCGAATGGCTTGGGGGCTTTTTAAAGAAACTTTTGCTTCTGTCCACCTTTTTATATCAACGTAAACACCGAGGTAAGCGATTGTAGGGTTAACATCGTCTCCAGAGAGCTTTATGCTATTTTCTTCTGCTTTTATTTCTTTCCAATTCGCTAAATGACCATCATGCCATTTGAAAGAGGTTTCTGCTTCAGGTTTTAACTTGGAAATGTCGATCTCTTTGAATTTCAGTAAATCTTTGACAACGGATTCCTTCTTATTTTCTTTATGCAATGCAGGAAGCGGTGTCGGAAAGGGTCCAAGCAGCAGCCATGAAGTGATAGAAAGCTCTGTGGTTTTCTTCTGTACTTCCTGGGTTTTGCCGATCCCTACTGAAGTGGTTATGAACAATAAAAATAAGCTGATCATGAATGATTGAAATATTTTGTTTTTCATTTTTCCTCCTCTATCAATTGAATAATCGACTTTGTCCTAAAGTTGTATGATTATATCGTTTTTCCTTTTATGTGCCTTGCCCTTTAGTTTTCCTCTCTTTGTCTTGCTTCTTTTGTGATCCATGATAGCTGATAACTGTTTTCTGCTTCTCGTTTGCGGTATACTGCTTACAATTTATTCTTTACGGTTTTTCACGTACTTATCGAACCACTCAATCATCTCGGCAAGCACATGAAGGATGGTCTCTTTGGCTCTGTAGCCATGGCTTTCATTGGGGAGCATGACAAGTCTGGCAATAGCTCCATGCCCTTTTAAGGCATGAAAAAGGCGTCGCGACTGGATAGGAAAGGTTCCGGAATTGTTGTCTGCTTCTCCGTGGATAAGGAGAATAGGTTCGTTGATTTTGTGGGCATGCATAAAGGGGGATACTTTGAAATAAATCTCCGGTGCTTCCCAGAGAGTTCTTCGTTCGCTCTGGAATCCGAATGGTGTCAGAGTTCTGTTGAAAGCTCCGCTTCGGGCGATACCGGATGCAAAAAGGTCGCAGTGTGCGAGAAGGTTGGTTGTCATAAAAGCGCCATAGCTGTGACCTCCCACGCCAACACGTTTGGGGTCGATGATGCCCATAGAATCCAACTTGTCAATGGCTGCTTTTGCACTGGCCACAATCTGTTCAACAAGGGTGTCATTCATTGTTTTTGGGTCACCAACTACAGGCATCTGGGCGCCATCGAGGACTGCGTATCCCTGTGTGACGAAGAAAAGCCGGGATGTTCCCCTGAAAAAGGTAAACCTGTGGGGTGAGCCTCTTACCTGCCCTGCGGTTCCCGGATCACTGTATTCAATAGGATAAGCCCAGATAACAAGCGGTAACCTCTCTCCTTCTTTATAATCTGGAGGTAGATAGAGCGTTCCAGAGAGAGGGACACCATCCTCCCTTTCGTATTTTATTAGTTCTTTTTTCATGCCCGCAAGCTGTGGAGTTGGATCTTTGTAGTCGCTGAGAGCTTTCCTCTTCTTTGATTTCAGGTCATACAGGTAATAGTTAGGAGGCTCTGTTTTGGATTCATAGCTGGTTATGATTTTTTTCCTGGATTTTCCGAAAAAATCTAAGAATCTCTCATAGCTTTTCTCTCCACACTGGAAGAGCCGCTTCTTTTCCATTGTCTTGATGTTTATTTTGTCAAGGAAAGGCTTATCGCCTTTTGGAGAAGCACCGCTCCCGGAGAGATAAATCCAGTCTTTATCCTGCAATAAGATATATTCTCCTGAGTGAGTGACCGTAAAAACAGGGTATCCAGGGTCGTTGTAGCGATCGTGAATGCTGAGGTCGAATATTTTCTTCGGAGGTTTGCTTGTGTCGTCAACATCAACAAGATAAGTGGTTCGCCATCTTCTTTTCCAGTCGTATTCTGTCACAAAAGCACTTCCTAATGGTTTTAGCCAAGCAACTCCACGATACCGATGTTGAATTTTCAGGACTTCCTTTGCTTCTTCTTTAAACGGCGCTGAAAGGGTCATGATTTTATCCCTGTGGGGAACTTTTTTCTCGGAATCCCCATCATCCAGGGCTTCAACCCAGATAAGAGTGTCTGGCCTAAAAGGTCGCCATTCCACAGACCTTGGTCCAGTAGGAACTCCCCTCATAGGAACTTCATCCGCCAGAGGCAAATCTGCCAGAAGATGAATTAGATTGCCGTCTCTGTCCCATATTTCTAAAGTATGGGTGAAATAATAGTAGGGAACGCTATAGGAGAAAGGTTTTTTTATCTTGTAAACGAGGAATAAATTCCCGTCCGGGGAAGGATCAGCATAACGATATATACCAGGAGTTCCAATCTTTTTGTTGTTTCCGGAGAAAACATCAATTTCTACGATTTGAGATGTTGTGTAATACTCGAATAACTTCTCATCATAGGGAGTACTTAAAAGGTCTTGGTAGGTCCATACCTTTGCAAATTTTCCTGATGTCTCCTGGATATTAGGACCGATAGGAACTTCAGGTTTTTCTGGAGGCGCTCCGCGGTTTTCTAAAATAGTGTAGACGAGGAGATGGCGGTTGTCAGGCAGCCATGTAAAACCAGAGCTTAGAGTGGCATTGATTATGGGGTCGGTGAGAGCTTTTGCTTTTCCGGTTTCGACATCAGCTACCCAGAGCTCAACGCCTGTATCTGCATAGCGAGTGAAGGCAAACCATTGACCATCATAAGACCATCGAGGGAAACCGAACTTTGCTCCTTCGGGCAGAGCGATTCGCTTTGTTGAGCCATCTTTTACTCCCTTGATAGTGATTCCTGTATAAAAAGTTGTCACCTGGCGGGCGTTATACTTCGGTGTAATCCTTATCCCGGCAATCCGGAGCAGCGGCTGCGCCATATAGGCAATGGATGGCATGGCTTCATATTCTACAAGGAGCATGGTATCTCCGGTTGGACATATAAATGCCTGCGAAGGGGGAGGTGCGTTCACAATATCAATCACTTCTTTGGGCGGGAGCTTATAAGGCTCCTGAGCTAATATGATCGCTGAAAGAAAAATGAGAGTCAGGAAAAAGATAAAGATTGTTTTTTTCATGTTTTTCCCTCCTGAATCATAGGATTTATTTCACCCTGCAAGTGATTTACTATATATAATTGAATTCCCTTTTTCAAATACGATTTTTGCCTTTGTCAATACAACGTGAAAATATCCGCTTTTCTGCAACATAAAAATTTCCGGTTTTTTCATGTTAAATTTTTTAGTAGGGCCTGTTCCCAGAACAGGCCGAATAAGTGGAATATGTTAAAAGGGGATAGGCTTCTTTTTGAAATGTGTCAATGCGAGCTGCGAAGCAAAACTGCAATCTCATCCTGCCAAACGTCATTGCGAGCTTTCGAAAAAAGCGTGGCAATCTCAACCTTTTTGTAAGGCGTAGGGCCTGTTCCCCGAACAGGCCAAGGGGAAAAAATGAAAAGGGGACAAGCTCCTTTTCCTTTTGGGGCCGTAGCGGAAGGGAACGGTTCAACTCTATGGGAAAAGCTTAGCCCCTTTTTTAATTTTTTTCTGATTTTCTGAGTTACTGAGTCACTGGATTGCAAAACAGCCAACCTCTCCTTAGCGTCCTCCACCTCAGCAATACCAGGGTCAGCGTCTTTCCAGAGGTCGAGGAATTTCTCATAATGCTCTATGGCTTTGGCTTTGTCGCCTTTTTGCTCGTAAATCTTCCCCAGCATGTAGAAGGCTTTGGCGTAGATATCTCCATAATAGATTCTCCCACTTGATAAGGAAGTGATTT
>JAUWYH010000094.1 GCA_030615975.1 Candidatus Aminicenantota bacterium | reverse complement strand
GAAAGATTCATCTGTGAAACGTTATGCTTCCAGAAGCTCAAGTTCATTTTATGATTCTAAATCATCAAGAAGTTACATTAGTCAACGCTCAAACTATATTCGTAAAAGCCCATCTTATACAAGAAGTAGGCTCAAAGGTTCAAGCTCTATTGTAAATAGAAGAGTCGCCTCTCCAAGCTTTAAACGTTCTAGTTCAAGGTCTTTTCGTTCTTCCAAATATGGGTCTTATACATCGCCAGCCAGGAATTATTCGAAAAGCAGATTTTCTTCTAGATATATCTCTTCCTCCCGCAGTAGGGTTTCTCCCTCAAAGAGTTATTCCTCGGGGAGGCTAAGTAGAAGCACTCCTCGCTCAAGCTTTAAAAGTTCTTCAAGCCGAAGCTCTTTTTCTTCTGGCCGCACCTCCAGCAAAAAGACAAAAAAAAGATAAATTGATTCCTTATTCCTCTATTTAATATTTGATATTTTCCTCTTTACTTTTATTTCCTCCAATGGTATATAATATCTTTCACTGAGCGAGGAAATCTCTTTTAGAAGTGATAGGAAAAAATTTTAATTCTTACTCTAATTTTCACTTTATGAATGATTAACAATTGGAGGTATGAGCTATGGCTTTTAGGAGATTGGTTTCAACAAAAAGAAAAATTAAGCTGGAGATGACATCTCGAATTCTGACTGTATGTACACTAGCCTTTTTGTTGATAGCAGGAGGTAATTTAGCCTGCAAGAAAGAGGCTGAAGAAGTGGCTCCAGAGGAAGAAGGGACAACCACGACAGAAGAGGGGATAGTTGAATTTGAGGGAGTAGTAAAAATTGTTGTGGGAAAATATATGTTTATTCCCAAAGTACAAGGTTTCGATATAGTAATCCAGGGTACTTTAGAATCGGACGATACTCAAACACTGATAGATAAAGAAGTAAGAGGAGAAGGGGAATTTTCGCTCGAAAATCCCTCTATTTTGATGGCGAACAGCATTGATATTAAAGAGTCAGAAGAAGAATGGAGGAATGTTTTTACAAGGAGTGAAGAAGTTGTGCTTGAAGATTACATAGACTTGAAAGCAAGAGATGAATTTGAAGTCTTGAAAGACCTTTCCTATGATAAAAAGAAAGGTTGGGAAGGAAAGGAAAAAGTAAAAATTTATGGAAGGCTGGAGAAAAAGACAGTGACTGAAGCAGGAGAACAGAAAGAAATTTACAATATCGTCGTTTTTGATGAAAAAGATAAAGAATTAGGTAAAATTGTAATCGATAGCTTCACAGATTTTGCTCTGTATTATGTGAGGAAACTAAGGCTTTTTGATAAGCTCTGGCTTTATATCACCATAAAGGATACTGTTGATTGGAATATACGCCGAAGAACAAAAGAACTTTTCCATGCAGATTTGCTTTTTGTTGGTCTTTATTGATTCAATCAGAAAATAAAATGAAAACAAGATTCAAAATAGTTTTTGCTCTAAGTATCTTATTTATTTTTTCTCTCTCTTTCTCTTTTATAATAAGCCAAGAAGCTCCAGATTATGAAAAAATCTTGGGAGATTGGGATATGGAGGTGGATGCAGAAGGAGAATATTATTATCTCTCCTTTAATATTGAAAAGGATGAAAGTGGATTAAAGGGGACAATCAGTGAATCCATAGGGTTTTTTACGGATTTTCCTCTTTCAAATATTCAGTTTGATGGAGAAAGATTAAGCTTTGAATTTACTGCTCCCACTCCGCCCGATGGTCTTGAACGAGTTGTGAAAGCAGAGTTTAATGTTGGAGATAATGAAATGGAAGGTTATATCTCTCTTGAAGATTTAGGATTGTCGGTTCCGGCTACTGCCACCAGAGAAATAGAGTAGATTTCTGGATCCAAATTTAAAAGTTATCTTCTAATTTGGGATGCTTGAGATGAAAATCTGTGGCATCCTGATATGCTTTAGCCGCGCTCAGGGTTTTAGCTTCTTCAAAAAGACCTCCGATGAAGGAGATGCTTGTGGGGTTCCCTTTTTCATCGAATCCGTTAGGGACAACGACTGTCGGATGTCCGGTAAGATTGGTTAAGAGAAGATTGCTGTTTCCGAAGGAAGGGGCAACATAGACATCGATTCCTTTCATCTTCTCAGCCATTTTCTGCATGAGAAGGATTCGGATACGGTTGGCCTGGATGTATTCCACAGCAGGGATAAATCTTGCCTGACGGAAAACGTTCGGCCAGGCTCTTTTTACCTGTCTTACAAGAAGGTCATCTTTTCCGCTTCGAGTAAGCTCATCGAAAGCAGCTGCAGCCTCTGCATTTAGGATAAAGGAGAGGCTATTAATTGGAAGTTGAGGGAGGTCTATGGGAATGAGCTCAACTCCGAGAGACCGGAGAGCTTCAAGTGAAGCTTCATCGTTTTTTTTGTTTTTGTAATCTTTTTCAAAGGCCTCTTTCAGATAACCAAAACGAATTTCTTTTAAATCAAGAGAAGGATCCCAGTTAAAGGGAAGATCAACTACGCTTAAGTCCTTTTCATCAGGTCCATATATAACATCAAAGACTAAAGCACAGTCCTCAACAGAGCGACAGATAGGGCCAATTTTGTCCATACTCCAGCTTAAAGCCATGGCGCCATAGCGACTTACCCTTCCGTAAGTAGGGCGAAGGCCAGTGACTCCGCATCTGGTGGAGGGAGAGACAATAGATCCCCATGTTTCAGTCCCGATGGAAAACCCGACAAGGCCAGCGGCTGTAGCTGCCGCCGGGCCCGCAGAAGATCCGCTTGAACCCTGTTTGAGATTCCAAGGGTTCCTTGTTTTTCCATCAAACCAGACATCACCCCAGGCTAAAGCCCCCATAGTGAGTTTGGCCACTAAAACAGCGCCTGCCTCTTCCAGCCTTTTCACAACTGTGGCATCTTCATCTATGATTTGGTCTTTATAGGGCATCGCCCCCCAGGTTGTTTTGATTCCCTTTGTGGAGAGAAGATCCTTTGCTCCCCAGGGAATTCCATGTAAGGGACCTCTATAAAAACCTGCCGCAATTTCTTCATCCATATGTTTAGCCTGTTCTAGGGCCATGTCTTCAGTCAATGTGATGACACATTCCAAGCGAGGTCCGTATTTTTTCAGCCGCTTAAGGTAGAGCTCGGTGAGTTGAACAGAAGTAACTTTCCGCGATTTGATCAACTGAGCGAGAGCTGTTACAGGATAAAAAGCTATATCCTCGAAATTATCAGGCATTTGAATCTCTGCGTAGGCAGAGTATGTGAATGGTTTTTGTTCCTTTTCAAAACTCATTCCAGGAACGACAGGGTTAAAGAAAATGGAGGGGGGGACTTGGTTTTGAATGTTTACTTTTCTCAATTCTTTATACCTAGAGAGATTATCTTTCAAATTATCCAGCATCATTTTTCTTTCCTTTCTAGTGAAATTCAGCCCGATAATTTTCTCTGCGGCTTTTATATCTTTTGTGATTATTTTTTTCCCTCCTTTAAAATAATACAGAGCAAAGGCACCACCAATTACCAAGAGCCCAATTAAAAATATAAAAATAAAGATCCAGATCCTGGCAGATCCAGCTTTATTCTTTATTAGAGAACCCATACTCGTTTTTATGAATTTTTTTATCATGGCTGTCGCTTTCTCTAAAGAACCGTACTCGGTTACTTATCAATTCTTTCCAGGCCGCCGCCCTCGCGCGCATCTGCTTTTTTAAGAAGTATGGCAAAAACTAATCCGACAAAACCCAGGCTGGCGAACATAATCATGCTGCTGGTATAAGTTTTGGTAAGGTCGCGCAGCAGGCCATTTAAGTAGGGGAACAGTGCAAGCCCAATATTTTGGATAGCTGTCATGACTCCAAAAGCCATTCCTACCCGTTCTTTGCGTACAATCAGAGGAATGGAGGGCCACATGGCTGCTGGCACAAGCACAAACGAAGCTCCGAGTGCGATCATCGGGTAAGCGGGATAAATTTTGGTAATACCCATGAGCAAGTGGCTGGGAATCATGATTAAAGAACCGATTATCATCAAGGTTGCTCGTTTTCCGAATTTATCGACCAAACGCCCGGCAAAGGGAGCCAGTATCATGGATGCAAAGATGATGATAGAGGAAATTCCTCCTGCAGTGCTGGACATATGGAGGAGATTATTGAAGACTTGATAGAGAAATCCACCGCTTGCTTCAGTAACACGAGCGATGCCCCATTTATCCACAAAGAAGTCGGTTGAAAGAGCTGTGAATGGGAAAATAGCTGAATAGAAGGTCACACAAAGCAAAGTCACAAACCAGAAAGTCGGCCTAAATTCTCTTATTTTCTTGAAGTCGATCTTCTCTTCAGTGCTCCCATCTTTCAATTTAAGGATGCGTTCGCCTCGACGATCCATGATAATGTAAACAATATTGGCGGCGAGGGAAATAACACAGGCTGCAACAGCCACAAAAAGCGCATAACGGAAGGTTCCGAATATACTGGTTATCAACTCGCCTGTATTGAAAGCGAACAGAGTTCCAAGGCGAGAAACAGTAAGAGAAATCCCGAAAGAAAGGGCTAGCTCCTTGCCTTTAAACCAGCGGGCAAGGATGGCGCTCTGGGCGATGATAAGGGGCTCTGAACCAGCACCGAACAAAAAGCGTCCGATAAAAAACACTGGAATACTTTTGGCAGTCCATACGATGGCAACGCCAACAAGGATCAAAAGAGAAAACATGATGCTGGCTTTGCGGGCACCAAACCGATCGATAAGGAAACCTCCGATCAAAACAAATAGTATAGCCGCAATATGGTACATCGTGTAAAATGTGCCAAGCGTACCACGCGTCGCGCCTAGTTCTTCGATCAATGTGGGCGCAATCGCTCCAACTATATCGTAGGCAAAATAACTGCCAAAGCTGAGTGAAGAGATAAAAATCAAAATAGTGAAACGATATATAGCTTTGGAGGGATGAAAAATCCCTCCCTCTTCATAAGTTGTGGTCATAAGATCAATTCCTTTCTGTATGAAAGAGCTAGCCTAAAAGCCAATATCAATATGTTTATCGCTTATATCACAGCGAAAAATTGATGTCAATTTCAGGCAACAGAGGTGCAACAGAGGAACAGAGGAAGTTTGCAAGAGCTGAAAATTAAAGTTGAGGAATCGCTGGCCAAGAGGTGAGAGTTGAGTTAATTATTTTTTTGCTATAAAATTATTTTTCTTTCTTTTAAGGAGTTTGAGTTCCATGATAAAAAGCGTGATATCCGATCTAGGAAACGTCATCATCTTTTTCGATAATTATATTTTCTTTAGGAAAATTGCAAACTACTCCCCCTTTTCTACTGAAGAGATCGCTGAGATGGTCTTTGATTATTCAGATATCATCAGATCGTTTGACACGGGAAAAATTACTCCTGAGGAGTTTTACACCAAGGTCGTCGAAACCCTTAAAGCTGAAATAGATTATGAGACTTTTTTTCCCTTTTACAACGATGTGTTCTCTTTAAACCCTCAGGCACTAGAAATTGTAAAGAGATTAAAATCAAATTACAAACTTCTCCTTCTTTCCAACACGGATGTTGAGCGTTTTAGCTTTGTGAAGAAAAAATTTCCCGAAATTTCTGTTTTTGATGAGTACGTGCTCTCGTATGAAGTTGGCTGTATGAAACCTAACCCCAAAATATATAATGTGGCCATAGACAAAGCTGAGGCAGAAGCAGGTGAGTGTATTTTTATTGATGATCGAGAGGAAAATATTGAAGTCGCCATGAACTTAGGAATAAAAACAATTCATTTTGGGCCTCAGATCGATCTTGAAGCCTTTCTCCGAAAATATGGCCTTTCTTTTTAATCGGGATAAAAAGAATCAATACAAAGATTTCAGCTTCTTCTTGTCTAATGGGTTAAATCAGTGATGATTTTTTAAAAAAAATTTTTTTTAAAAAAACACTTGACAAAGAAATTTCTTGATTATAGATTAAATATCGTCGATACAATATTTAGTATATATCTTCTTATTCATATACAATATTTTGTTGTTTAGGGGATATTTCTTCTCATTTTCGAGAGGATAAAAGATGAGGATTTTATAAGTTTCCGTTGACCTCTTGAGATAGAGAGTGAATTTTCTCGTATTTTGATTTAAAGGAAGGAGAGACTGAATGGAGAGATCAATCACAAGAATAAAGAAAAGGGATGGGGCAGTCGTTGACTTTGTCCAAGTTAAGATCACAAATGCCATTTACAAAGCTATGGAATCTCATGGTTTAATAGACCAAAGAGCAGCCAAGAGCACTTCGGACATTGTCACTTATATGCTTGAGGATAAATTTGGAGGATATACTATTCCCTCTGTGGAGCAAAT
>JAUWYH010000170.1 GCA_030615975.1 Candidatus Aminicenantota bacterium | reverse complement strand
ATCCGCAGAGGCCGCGCCGCTCAATGATGTTTCTCTTCTTTGGTGCGGAAGAGCAAGGAGTTGTAGGGTCGCAGTATTATCTTGAACATCCGATCGTGCCTCTGGATAATACTATGGCTTTTATTAATCTGGATGGCGTAGGCTGTGGGGATAAGATAAATGTCCGAGCCGCAAAAAATTATCCTGACTTCTGGGAGTTTATTGATAAAGCCAACCAGAAATATATTCACAGAATCGTCAATCCTCGTTATTTTGCCAACATCGCCCGGCCGAGACTCGATGCGGCCCGCTTCATGTGGAAGGGGATTCCGACCTTATCCTTCAGCGTTTCTGGAGCCCCTTCTTACTATCACATCACAAAAGATACCATAGATACCATAACTCCTGAAATTCTAGAGGACCTGGCTCAGCTCCTTTTTGCCGCTATTTTGGATATGGCCAATCAGGATGAGATTGATTTCCATAAATAGTGAACATCATGATGAGATTTTATGTTCCTACCAGGATTTTTTTCGGGTCTGGAACAATTTCTCATCTCAAGGAGATAATCGACGAAAGGTTTAAAGCTTCACGCCTCCTTCTTGTCACTGACCGGGGAATTATGGAATCAGGGATTGCTGATAAAGTTATATCCCAACTTCCAGAGATTCATGTCTTTGACGAAGTGGAGCAGAACCCCAAGTACACGACAATTAATAGGGCTGGAGAATGGGTTGACAAGCTTAAACCTGAAGTGGTGATTGGTCTTGGCGGAGGAAGCGCTCTGGATGCAGCCAAGGCTATTGCTTTGCTGGCAACGAATTCGGGCAAAATCGAAGACTATGAAGGAAAAGAAAAATACATCTCTCCTCCCATTCCAGTTATTGCCATTCCCACCACTTGTGGGACAGGAAGTGAGGTGACATGGGTTTCTGTGATTACCCACACAGAAAGGATGTTTAAGATGAGCATAAAAGGTCCTGATTTGTTTCCTGAAGTCGCTCTTGTCGACCCTGATTTACTCATCTCTCTTCCTCCTGATCTGATTGCCTCCACAGGTATGGATGCTCTCACCCACGCTATAGAGGCTTATACAGTAAAAGCAGCTACTTTTTTCACAGATATTTTTGCCCGCAAAGCTTTAGAGCTTATTTTCCCTTCTATTGAAAGGGCTTACAAAGACATAAAAGGCGAGAAAGTGGCCAGAGAGCAAATTATGCTTGGAAGCATGTTAGCCGGAATAGCTTTTGGCAACAGCGACGTGGGCTCTGTTCATTGTTTGTCTGAGGCGGTTGGTTCTCTTTACGATACACCTCATGGAGTAGCAAATTCTGTTTTTCTTCCTTTTGTGATGGAGTTTAACCTTCCGGTTGCAAAAGACCGATATGCAGAAATAGCAAGGCTCGGAGGAATTGAGGAGGAAGATAGCGATGCTGCAGCCCAAAAACTTATCCAGAAGATAAAAGCTTTATCTAAGTCCATGAACATTCCTTCTTTGAGAGATTTGAGGATTAAAGAGAGCGATTTTGCTGATATTGCTGAAAAGGCTTATCAAAATAACTCAAACCCTTCCAATCCGAGGGAAGCAGGAAATAAAGATTATATAGCTATTCTCAAAAAAATGATGCATGAATCTTAAGTTAAAAAAGATAAGGAGGGTTTTGATGGCTATGAAAAAAACTTTTAAAACAACCTTGATGTTTTTTCTCCTATGGGGGCTTATTCTTGTCCCGTTTTTTGCAGAAATCATCGAGAAGAAAACGTTGACTTTCCACGACATCATGAAATTTAAGGAAATCCATAACTCTGTGATCTCTGAAGATGGATTATGGATAGCCTACAACGCCCAGCCTGATAGGGGAGATGGAGAAGCAATAATTCACGGCTTAAAAAAAGGGGAGGTTTTTACTGTTGAAAGGGGAGACAGTCCTGTTTTCTCTAAAGATTCGTGCTGGGTGGCAATGGCAGTCAAGCCAAAGGCGAAGGAACTTGAAAAAGCGAAAAAGGAAAAACCAAAACAGGGCATGGCTCTCCTTGAAAGCCTCACAGGAAAAGTAGTCTATTTCGAAAAGGTTAATCAGTTTGCCTTTTCGGACGATTCAAAGTGGCTTGTTTACCTTCATTTCAAAGAGGAAGAGAAACCTGGGGAAGAAGAGAAAAAGCAAAAAGAGGAAGAATCCAAGGTTTCATCCGAAGAAAAGGAAAAGACAAAAGAGGAAAAAGTCGGGAGCACCTTGGTTCTTCGGTATTTGGAATCGGGCAATGAGATTCAAATTCCATATGTCAAATCCTTTGCTTTTGCCTCCTCTTCCAGATTCTTAGCTTATGTTACAGCTGATCCTGAAGGGAAGGAAAACGGGATTTATGTTGTAGAACTCGAAAAGGAAGATTTGCCTCGAGTAGCTATCGCCCGAAACGAGAAAGGACATTATGTTCTGCCAACCTGGAGCGAGAAAGGAGATAAACTGGCTTTTTTATCTAAGCCAGAAGATAATAAGAAAAAAGAAACTTCTTCTTTTTCTCTCTGGATCTGGGACGGGAAAAGCGAGAAAACAATCGCAGCTGTTTCTGCAGAACATGTACCTGAAGGGTGGATAATTCCAGAGAAAAATTCTCTTTCCTGGACAAAAGATGTAAAGCGGATCTTTTTTGGGTTCAAGCCAAAAGAGCTTGTCGATATGGATGTAAAAAATGAGAAGGAAGAAAAGGAAGAAGAGAAAATAGACCTCTTCGATATTGATAAAATCCTCGAAAAAAGAGAACTCGATGTCTGGCATTGGAATGATCCCTTCATCATTCCACATCAGAAAAAAATGTGGCCTCGACACAAAGACCAGACTTATCTGGCTGTATATGATCTTTCGTCAAATGGGTTCCTTCAGCTTGCCGACAAAGAAATGCCTATTGTTCGGCCTTCAGAAAATTCGGCTTTTGCCCTGGGTATTTCTGATGTTCCATACAGGAAAGAGATCACCTGGTATGGAAGGCTTAATGATGTTTATCTGGTGAGTCTTAAGGATGGTTCTCGAAGGAAGGTGGCATCCCGCCTGGAAGATCGTTACTCTCTTTCTCCGAATGGCCGTTATATCGTTTATTTCAAGGATAAACACTGGTGTCTTTATGATGGGGAGACAGAAAAAGTAAAAAACCTGACCAAACCGCTCGACGTGCCTTTTTTCAACGAAGACCATGATTATCCACGCAAGGTGCCCGGATACGGATTGGCAGGTTGGCTGAAGGAGGATAAAGCCATTCTTATCTACGATAAATATGACATCTGGCAGTTTGAGACAAAAACCGGCCAGGCAATGAATATGACTCGTGGAAAAGGACGCCAGGACAACATGACTTTTCGTGTACTCCGACTTGACCGGGAGAAGCAATTTTTTGAAGATGAAGAGCAACTTTTGCTTTCTGCTTTTCACAATATGGAAAAACATTATGGTTTTTATGCCTGCGTCGTAGGAAGATCCGGAATAAAAAAACTTTTAGAAGAAAAGAAAAAGTTCAGGTTTTTAGCCAAAGCCAAGAAGGCAAATGTTTTGATGTATGCAAGGGAAAGTTTTGAAGAATTTCCTGACATCTGGGTCAGCGACTTGAAATTCGGATCCCCGAAAAAAATTTCTAACACCAATCCCCAGATCACAGAGTTTACCTGGGGAAATGCCGAACTTGTGGAATGGGACAGCATGGACGGCATCCCTCTTCAGGGTGTTCTCATCAAGCCGGGCAATTATGAACCAGGGAAACGATATCCAGTGATTGTCTATTTTTACAGGTTTTTTTCCCAACGGTTATATGAATTTAATCAGATGGTTGTAAACCACCGTCCAAATTTTCCATTTTATACGAGTAATGGATATGTAATTTTTCTTCCTGATATCCGTTTCAAAGTGGGATTTCCTGGATTTTCAGCCACAAAATGTCTTGTTCC
>JAUWYH010000015.1 GCA_030615975.1 Candidatus Aminicenantota bacterium | reverse complement strand
CGATCGAAGATCTCGCCTCCATAGAGGCCAAAATGCAAGAATTTGCTCAGAGTGACGTTCCTATCGAAAAAGTCATCCTTCCGAAGGAAGAAGCACTCCGCCTTTTCCATGAATTGAGGCAGGAGCTAAAAAAGGAATTGATCGAGGAAAAAGGAGGCAAAAAAGTCACTTGCTACAAACAGGGAAGTTTTATCGATTTTTGTTTGGGTCCTCATCTTCCCTCCACTAAACACATCAAGCATTTCAAACTTCTATCTGTATCAGGTGCATACTGGAAAGGGGATGAGCAGAGAAAACAGCTTCAAAGAATCTATGGAACAGCCTTTTTTAAGAAACAGGACCTGGAGAATTATCTTGCCCTGCTTGAGGAAACTAAAAAAAGAGATCACAGAAGGCTAGGAACTGAGCTCGATCTCTTCAGTTTTAACGATGATTTGGGAGCTGGTTTGGTTCTCTGGCATCCTAAAGGGGCTACTGTTCGGTACATCATCGAGGATTATTGGCGAGAGGAGCATGTCAAAGATGGCTATGATTTCCTTTACACCCCGCATTTGGCTAAGCTAGATGTCTGGCGGAGAAGCGGACATACCGAATTTTATAGTGCGATGTACCCTCCTCTCCAGATTGAGGAGACAGAGTATGAATTGAAGCCGATGAATTGCCCCTTCCATATCATGGTTTACAACTCAAGGAGCCGCAGCTATCGAGACCTTCCTTTGCGTTGGGCAGAACTAGGCACAGTCTATCGATACGAACGCAGCGGTGTTCTCCATGGGCTTTTGCGGGCGAGAGGTTTCACTCAGGACGATGCTCATGTCTTCTGCCGTGCGGACCAGTTAGAGGAGGAGATCAAGAAGGTCATTTATCTAGCATTAAAGATTCTGAGGACATTTGGTTTTAGTGAATATAACATTTTTCTTTCTACCCGGCCAGAAAAACATGTGGGCAGGGTTAAGGATTGGGAGAAAGCGACTCGAGCTCTAAAGGGAGCATTGATCAATGTGGGTCTCGATTTTGATGTGGATGAGGGAGAAGGAGTTTTTTATGGCCCCAAAATTGATATTAAAATAAAAGATGCTTTGCAGAGATCATGGCAGTGTACAACAATTCAGCTTGATTTTAATCTATCTGAGAAGTTTGATTTGAATTATGTCGGCCAAGATGGGAAGTTCCACAGGCCTTTTCTTATTCACAGAGCTCTTTTAGGTTCGCTTGAGAGATTCTTTGGAATCTTGATCGAGCATTATAACGGGAATTTTCCTGTTTGGCTTGCCCCTGTGCAAGTGGTTATAATTCCTATCGCTTCGAAACATAATGATTATGCCGTATCTTTGGATAAGAAATTTAAGGCAAACGGGCTAAGATCTTGTGTGGATCTCCGCAGAGAAAAAGTGGGCTATAAAGTTAGGGATTCCGAAATCCATAAAATTCCCCTTATTCTTATCGTTGGAGATAAAGAAGTGACTCGGGGCACCGCGTCCTTAAGAATTCATACTGAAGGAGACAAAGGGGAAATAGGGATAGATGAATTCCTTGAAAAAATAAATGAAATGATTAAAACTAAATCTTTAGACTTTAATCTTTAAAGGAGGTCAATCATCAGAAGGCGCACATTTTATCCAGGGAGAGCAAGGAAGACAAGACCCCATAGGATAAACGACATGATTCAGGCAGAAAAAGTAAGGATCGTTGACGAAGATAAGAAGCAGATCGGCATCCTTTCTCTAGCCGAAGCTTTGTCCCTTGCCAAGGAGAGAGATCTGGATTTGGTTGAGGTTGCTCCTCAAGCCGTTCCCCCTGTTTGTCGAATTATGGATTATGGCAAGTATCTATATGAATTACATAAAAAAGCACATGAAGCGAAAAAACATCAGAAGCAGATTCAGATCAAAGAAATAAAATTCAGGCCAAAGATAAGCATCCACGATTACAATTTTAAAATCCGACATGTCCAGAGGTTCCTACAAGAGGGCAATAAGGTCAAAATAACAGTAATGCTTCGGGGAAGAGAGAAAGCAAAGCCAGAGTTAGCTCATCAGTTCTTAGACAGAGTGTTCGAGGAGATTAAAGAATTTGGTCATCAAGATGGGGATATCCGCTCTCAGCACTGGGCTGTTTCTGCTCTGCTAAGTCCCGTAAAATCAGGAGGAAAAGATGCCAAAACTCAAATCACACAGGGGGGCAAAAAAGAGGTTCAAAGTCACAGGGAAGAAGAAAATCGTTCACAGTAAGGCTTATAAAAGCCATCTTCTTACCAAGAAATCAGCAAAGAGAAAGAGGGGGTTGAGGAAAGAGACAGTCATAGCCCCTTCGGATAAAAGTAAAATCAAGAAGATGCTTCCCTACGAGACCTAAAGGATAGGGTCTCGAAAGAGCACAGACTCAAAAGCAAGGAGAAAAAAATGCCAAGAGTGGCGAGAGGAACAAAGAGACACAAAAAAAGGTCGAAAATTTTAAAGCAGGCAAAGGGTTACTGGGGAGCGAGAAGCCGTAACTACCGCACAGCAAAAGAGGCAGTAGAGCGAGCCCTTCTTTATGCTTACAGAGACAGGAGAGTGCGAAAGAGAGAGTTTAGAAGGCTATGGATTATCAGAATTAAGGCAGCATCGGAGAATAATGGACTTTCTTACAATCGTTTTATCCATGGGCTCAAGAAGTTGAATATCGGACTCGACAGGAAGATTTTAGCCGATTTAGCTGTCAATTCGCCCCAGGCTTTTTTGCGGATAGTGGAAAAAGTTAAACAAGCCACGCCCTGAAGGATGGGTGTGCTGAAAATGGAAATTCTAGAAACCAACGAGGAGGTAAGAATAACGTCATGAACCATCTCAAGGACAAAATAGAAGAATACAGAAAAACCTTTGATGAAGATGCGGCACGAGTGAAGGATGAGAAGTCTCTACAGGAAGTACGCAACCTCTATTTGAGTCGGAAAAGAGGCTATTTAACCCTCCTTTTTGAGAAGCTTAAAACGTTAAAGCCAGAAGAACGACCCGAAGTCGGCAAAAGTCTCAATGGATTAAAAAATTATATTCAGGGAAGACTTCAAAACCTAAGAGAGGAGATGGCCGGTCCTGAAGAGACATTAAAAAAAGTGGACCTTACTCTTCCAGGCAGAAAAAGATATTGGGGCTCTCCTCATCCAATCCATCTCTTTCAACAGGAGATTGAGAATATATTTTTAGGCATGGGTTTTTCCATCGAAGAGGGACCTGAAATTGAAACAGACTATTATAATTTTGAGGCTCTAAACTTCCCCCCCCATCATCCTGCTCGAGATGACTGGGATACCCTTTATATCAGCGATGATTTGCTTCTTCGAACCCATACCTCTCCTGTTCAAATACGAGTCATGGAAAAGCGAAAACCTCCTATCAGGATAATTAATCCGGGCAAAGTCTTCCGGAAGGAAAGCCCGGATCCGACTCATCTGCCGATGTTTTACCAAGTTGAAGGCCTTGTTGTCGATCATGGCATCTCTTTTGCTCATTTAAAAGGAACATTGGAATACTTCCTCAAGACGCTATTTTCTGAAAAAATCAAAATCAGATTTCGGCCTAGTTTTTTCCCCTTTACCGAACCCTCTGCTGAGGTTGATATCGAATGTACTGTCTGCACCGGTAAAAGTAAAGAATGTCGGGTTTGCGGCGGTGGAGGATGGGTGGAAATTCTGGGAGCAGGAATGGTGGATCCTCAGGTGTTTAAGAATGTTAACATCGACCCTGAGAAATATTCTGGGTACGCTTTTGGCCTGGGAGTAGACAGGACTGCGATGTTTGCTTATCAGATTCCAGATATGAGATATTTCTATGAGAATGATTTAAGATTTATAAGGCAGTTCGCGCTAAAATGAAAATAAGTTTGGATTGGCTCCGCAATTACATCGAAGTTAACACCCCTTTACCTCAATTGATCGAGAAGCTGAATATGATCGGTTTATTAGTTGAGGACTGGGAAGAGAAAGAGGGGGATGTTGTCTTTGACATAGAGACCTATGCCAACCGACCTGATACTCTTGGACATTTGGGAATCGCGCGGGAATTAGCTGTTGCACTCGGATTAGCACTCAAAAAACAGAGTTGGTCACTTACAGAGATTGAAGAAAAGACATCCGACCTCGTTGGTATCCAGATCCGCAATGAAAATCTTTGCCCTCGCTACTGTGGAATCATTATCAAAGAAATTGAGGTAGGAGATTCCCCTGAGTGGTTGAGGAAAAAGATTGAAGCCATGGGGCTTAGGCCAGTCAATAATGTGGTCGATGTGACAAATTATGTTCTTTTCTCAACCGCTCAGCCTATTCATGCCTTTGATTTTGAGAAGATAGAGGATAAAAAGATAATCATAAGGAGAGCAAATAAAGGAGAAGTTTTAAGGAGCTTGGAGGGTAAAGAAATCTGTCTCTCTGAGGAGATGCTGGTGATTGCTGATGAGAAAAAGCCAGTTGCCTTGGCCGGGATTATAGGGAGTGAGGAGTCGGCCGTTTTAGAGACAACTCGTTGTGTTTTCATTGAAAGCGCCTATTTTAATCCTGTTTCTATTCGAAAAACAAGAAAGAAGACAGGTGTTTCTACAGACGCCTCTTACCGTTTTGAAAGGAGAACTGACGTTTCTTTTCCTCCCTCAGCTGCGCTTATGGCCGCCTCTCTGCTTACTCAGATGGGTGGAAAGGCGACTCATGGGATTATGGATATCTATCCAAACCCGAAGAAAAACAAAACAGTCATTCTCCGCAACCACCGTATTTCTGAATTGCTCGGTGTGGAGATTGATAAAAATTTTACCCTGCAGACCTTTTCCTCTCTTGGTTTCAAAATCAAAGAGAAGGCAGGAGAAAATTGGGAGGTTGAGATCCCTTCTTTTCGTGTGGATATCGAAAGGGAAGCAGATTTAATCGAAGAAATAGCTCGCTTTTATGGATATGATAAGATTCCTGCGAACATTCCTCCTCTTCGAAAATTGGAATCTGCTTTCGACCCGAAGAGGAGAAGAATCGATAAACTTCGCCAACTTCTCTTCCATCAAGGGTTTGATGAGTTTGTCAATTTTAGTTTTTTTGATCCAGAGGAGGAGCCCAAGTTTGAAGTATCGCGAAGAGCAATCGAAATCAGAAATCCTGTCTCATCCAAGGCATCTCTCCTGAGGACAACTCTAATTGCAGGATTGCTGGAGAATGTTGCTTGGAACAAAAACAGGGGAGCCGAAAGTGTTCATGCCTTTGAAATAGGGAATGTCTATTTTTTGGATAGGGAAAAATGTAGAGAACTGCTCTCGCTAGCTATGGTCAGCACAGGTTATTTAGGTTATCACCATTGGCAAGGGAAAAGAGAGACAGCAGATTTTTTTCACCTGAAGGGAACATGTGAATTCATGATGGCTCATCTGAGATACCAACCCTTTTCCTTCAGGGAAGAAAACCATCCCTTTTTCGAGTTTGGATATTCCATTGCGCTCCGCATTAAAGGAAAGAAAGTCGGCCATCTCGGATTGTTGAAAAGAGAAATCCTTGATTTATATTCATTGGAAGATTCGGTTTGGGCTGCGGAATTGGATCTTGCCGGATTATTCGAAAAGCAACCTCAGAGTTTCCAGTATGCTCCATTGGCGAAATATCCAGGCGTTACCCGAGATGTTTCTTTTATAACCGATCGCAATATTTCCTTCCAGGATATAAAGGAAGAGGTAGAGAAGCTTTCTCTTCCCTATTTAGAGAAGTTCGATCTTTACGACCTTTTTTCTGGCTCCTCGGTTCCAAAGGGAAAAACCAGTTTGTCCCTTCGTTTCATCTTTCGTCATCCTCAAAGAACGTTACTTGCTGAGGAAGTCGACAGATTCCAGGAGAGAATTATCAAATCTTTAAAAGCGAGCTTTAATTTTCAATCAAGGGAAGGAGGGAAAATTGACAAGTGAATTAGAAAGAATTAAAATTCTTGAAGGGAAGATTTCCCACGTTATTGATTACATAAACAAGCTTATGAGCGAGAATGAAAAACTGAAGCAACAAATGAGGGAGTTGAAGACAGAGAGAAAGAAGTTTGAAGAAAAGGCAAAGCAAGCTTCAAGGCTCGATGAAAGTTTACAGAATTACGAGAAGGAGAGAGAGCTTATAAAAGGGAAAATAGAGGCCATAATTGGCCAGATCGACCAGCTAGGAATATGATTAACAAGATTATCGAAATCGAAATTTATGGACAAAAATACAGGATTAGAGTCAAAGGAGAAGAGGATGAAAAATATATAAGCCATCTTACTTCGTATGTTGATCAAAAAATGCGCGAGGTTGCCGTAAAGTCAAAATCGGTGGACAGCTTAAAAATTGCAGTTTTGGCTGCTTTAAACATCGCAGATGAATATTTTTTATCTCAAAAAAAACTAGATCAACTGAACGAAGTAATTGGCCGCATGGAGAGTGAAATAGAAAGTTTGGAGGTTAATCTTTTAAAAAATGAGAATACATACAAAAATATTGAGGAAGCGACTTGAAATAACGAAGATTATAGATGAGCTGAGGGAAAACCGAAGCTTGGGGAAGAGGACAAAGAGAATACCTCTTTTTGAATTCGATAAAGGCTGCTACTTAGATTTCCTCTTGAGTTTCGAGCGGCGAAAAGTGATTTTCTATTAAGCCCTCCTTACTTAACTCTCTTTTGACACACCTGAAAAGGAGGTGGTCAGAGTGAATTCAGCTGTTTTTTTGGGTCTTGCCGTGGGTATTTTATTGGCTGGATCCATTATCTTTATCTTGATTAAAAAAACTTCTGGTACCCGTTCCCTTTTTAAGGCTCAGCAAGAAGCCAAAAATATTTTGAATAAAGCCCACCAGGAAGTAGAAAAAATAAAGCGGGAGGCTTCATTAGAAGCCAAAGAAAAATACCTTAATCTTAAGTCTGAGTTTGAAAGACAAACCCGAGACAAGCAGAGGAAATTTAACGAGATGGAGAGAAGACTCGTCCATAAAGAAGAGAATTTGGAGCACAAATTTCAAGGCCTGGAAAGAAGAGAAAGGGATTTTTCGGCTAAAGAGAAAGGGCTTTATACCAGAGAGAGGGAGATTAGTGAGAAAGAGAGAAAGTGTGATGAATTGATACAGCAAATGGTGGAAGAGCTGGAAAAAATTTCGGGCCTGACTAGAGAAGAGGCGAAGAATATACTAGCAAAAAAAATGGAAGACGAGGCCAAACTCGAGGCTGTTCAGACTATCCGGCGAGTTGAAGAAGAGACGAAGGAGAAGAGTCAGGTTCTTGCTTGTCAAATCTTAAGCCAGGCCATCCAGAGATCGGCAGCTGAACATGTGGTGGAAACCACGGTTTCTGTAGTCGATCTTCCTTCTGATGATATGAAGGGGCGGATAATCGGAAGAGAAGGACGAAACATCCGGGCATTGGAAATGGCAACAGGTGTGGATATCATAGTGGATGATACGCCTGAGGCTGTGATTCTTTCCAGCTTTGATCCTCTCCGTCGGGAAATGGCCCGGCTGGCTATTGAAAAACTTGTCATTGATGGCAGGATTCATCCGGCTCGGATAGAGGAGGTAGTGGAGACAGTCAAAGAAGAATTGAAGGAAAAGATCAAACAGGAAGGAGAATCACTGATTCTCGAGCTCAGACTCCAGAATATTCATCCTGAGCTGGTAAGGCTTCTCGGTAAATTGAAGTATCGGACAAGCTACGGCCAAAATGTGCTCCAGCATTCCAAAGAGGTCGCCTATTTGGCGGCTATTATGGCTAAGGAACTGGGAGCGGACGCGGATGTGGCTATGAGAGCGGGCCTTCTCCATGACATAGGCAAAGCCGTGGATAAGGAAGTCGAGGGGACTCATACTGAGCTAAGTGTTGAACTGACTAAAAAGTACGGAGAATCTGAGGCTGTTATCCAGGCGATTGCTTCTCACCATCGTGATGTTGATTTCCCATCAGTGGAAGCGGTTTTGGTTCAGTCTGCAGATACCCTCTCTGCTGCCCGGCCCGGCGCTCGTCGTGAACTTCTAGAGACGTATATCAAAAGATTGGAAAAGTTAGAAGAAATAGCCAATGCTTTTGAAGGAGTGGCAAAAGCTTATGCCCTTCAAGCTGGAAGAGAAATCAGGATTATTGTCGAGAGCCAGAAGATCTCAGATGAACAGGCTGTCGTGGCAGCCAAGGAAATCGCCCAAAAAATAAAGGATGAACTGGACTATCCGGGAAAGATTAAAGTGACTGTCATCCGCGAAATGAGAGCTGTAGAATATGCCAGATAAGATTAATGTTCTTTTCTTAGGGGATATCATCGGTCGTCCGGGGCGAAGAGCCTTAAAAAAACATCTTCCTGCTCTTCGTGAGAAATATTCTCCTTCTCTCATCATTGCCAATGGTGAAAACGCTGCCGGAGGCATCGGGATTACAAAAAAAGTCTGTCAAGAGCTTTTAACCCAAGTTCATGTTTTGAGTTCCGGAAACCACATCTGGGATAAAAAAGAAGCCGTTGCTTATTTAGATGAAGAGCCTAGGCTGCTCCGGCCAGCTAATTACCCCCATCAAAATCCAGGGAAAGGGACTTACATTTTTAAGGATAGCAGGGGGAGGGAGATAGGCATCCTGAATCTTCAGGGAAGAGTCTTTATGGAACCTATAGATTGTCCCTTCAGGATTGCCGACGAAGAGCTCAAAAATTTAAGAGCGCTCACTCCCATTGTCATTGTCGATTTCCACGCGGAAGCCACGTCAGAAAAACAAGCAATGGGTTGGTATCTTGACGGCCGTGTCTCGGCGGTCGTAGGGACACATACTCATGTTCCCACTGCTGATGAGAGGATTCTTCCCCTGGGGACAGCCTTTATTACCGATGTCGGCATGGTTGGCGGCTACAATTCTGTGATAGGGATTCGAAAGGACCAGGCTCTCAAGAGATTCCTCTTAGCTAGACCTCAACGCTTTGAACCGGGAAAAGAAGGCATTTTTTTTTCAGCTGTATCGGTAGAGGTTAATACTGAGAGTGGAAAAGCTATTTCTATCCAGAGAGAAATCATAATTGAGGAAGAAAGTGAAAGACAGTAACATCGTTAAACCCGACAGGATATACACTGTTTTTGAAATCACCCAATTGATTAAACTCGAATTGGAAAGGGCCTTCCCTCTGGTATGGGTGGAGGGAGAGATTTCCAACTTCCATCGCCACCACTCGGGACATCTTTATTTCACACTGAAAGATGAAATGAGTCAGCTGCGAGCAGTGATGTTCCGATCTGAAGCGGCGCAAGTTCCTTTTGAGCTGAAAGATGGGCTTCAGGTGATATGCAGAGGACGGATAAATGTTTATGAGCCAAGGGGAGAATACCAGCTTCTCACCGAGGTAATTGAACCCAAAGGTAAAGGAGCGCTCCAATTAGCTTTTGAACAGCTCAAGGAAAAATTAAAGAAAGAGGGGCTTTTCGATACTCGTTTCAAGAAGAAACTTCCTCTTCTTCCTAAGAAAGTCGGCGTTGTCACCTCCCCCAGAGGGGCTGCTATCGTCGATATCCTCAGGACCCTGGAGCGAAGGTTTGTCAGACTCCATATCGTGATTTACCCCGTAAGAGTTCAGGGCGAAGGGGCAGCAGAGGAGATTGTAGAAGGCCTAGATTATCTAGGGAGCCTCCCTGATATCGATGTTATTATTGTTAGTCGAGGAGGGGGGTCCATAGAGGACCTTTGGGCTTTCAACGAAGAAAAAGTGGCCCGGGCTATTTGGCGTTGTCCCGTACCAATTATTTCTGCGGTCGGACATGAGATTGACTTCACTATTTCTGATTTTGTGGCTGATATTCGCGCCTCTACTCCTTCTGTTGCAGCAGAGATGGTTGTGGAGAAAGAGCAATTGTTTGTTGAGCGAATCGAGAATCTGGAGAAAAGAATGATCCATTACCAGAAGTATTTCCTACAGGAGGAAAAACACATAGTCTTCAGCCTCATCCATCATCGGGCTTTTCAAGATTTTAAGTTCAGACTTTTAAATCTGCAGCAGAAGATCGATGAGCTCGAGATGAGCGCCTGGAATACTATCAAATCCAAACAGCAGAAAATAGGCGAAAATAAATCCCAGGTTGCACTCCTGGAAGAGAAAATGAGTGGCGCTTTGAGAGGAAGGCTTCAAAGCTTTTTAGCCACATGGGAGCGCCTTGCCGCTCAGTTGCATAACCTGAGCCCCCTGAATATACTAAAAAAAGGCTATGCTCTTTGCTGGCGAGATGGCGGTCAGCGTTTTATTCGCCGTATAGAAGAGGTTAGAAAGAAGGAAGAAGTGGCTGTTTCTTTTTACAAAGGGGAATTTATCTGTGTGGTTAAGGATATTGATGAAGCCAAACTCATCGAATCGCGCCTCATAAAGGAGAAAAAATGAGTGAGCTTAGCTTTGAAAAAGCCTTAGAAGAGTTAGAGCAAATCGTCGAGAAATTAGAAAAGGGTGGTCTTTCCTTAAACGAGTCTTTATCTCTCTTTGAAAAAGGAGTCAAGCTGGCCCGATTTTTAAGGAAAGAGCTTGAAAAGGCTGAGAAGAGAGTAGAGATTCTCCTTAAGGATGAAAAAGGAGAGTTAAAAAAAGAGCCCTTTAGGCTTGAAGGAGAGGAAGAGGTTGTACCTAAGGAGGACGGCGAGACACCAGAGTCAGGGGAGGATAATAATCTTCCGTTTTAGTTATGGTTTGATGAGAGTCGAGAATAAAATCTTTCAGAAAAAAGAGACTATAGATCGTGAGCTTGAGCGGCTTCTCTCTCGAGGAGATTCCCTCCTTTTTCAGGCAATGAGGCAAACTGTTCTTTCTGGAGGGAAGAGATACAGACCTTTGCTCGCTCTTGCTTCAGGAGAGTGTTTTGGCGTCTTGGAAGATGTTATGCTCCACTTTGCCTGTGCTTTGGAGCTAATCCATAATTATTCTCTTATCCATGACGATCTGCCTTCCATGGATGACGATGACTTTCGCCGCGGCAAGCCTTCTTGTCATAAGTCTTTTGGAGAAGATATTGCCCTATTAGCTGGTGATAGTCTTTTGACCCTGGCTTTTGAAGTTATGAGTCAGGCTCCTTTGGAAGAGAAACTCTTACCCAGAAAAGAGAAGGTTATCAGGGAGATAAGCCAACTTGCGGGTATTAAAGGAATGATCGGAGGGCAGTTTTTGGATATTACTCTTTCTCCAGAAAAGATTACAGAAAAAGAATATTATGAGCTCATCCTAAAAAAGACGGGTTCACTCATAGTCGCATCACTTAAATCAGGAGCTATTCTGGGTGATGCCTCGCCTTCTCAGATTCATTCCTTGGAAGAGTACGGACGAAACATTGGCCTAGCTTTCCAGATTAGGGATGACATTATTGATTCGGTCAAAGATGTTCAGGAAAAACACCCCCCCCGTCCTAACGCAGTCTCTTTATTCGGCCTGGAAAAGGCAAAAAGAAAGCTAAAGACTTTTGTTGAGAGGGCGCTAAGGATCCTGGAGGAGGCCTGTTTGGAGTCTGATGAACTTTGCTATCTGGCCTCAAATCTTTTAGAATCTAAAAGCGGGAGTGAAAATGGGTAAGATTCTTGATGATATAGAATGTCCTAAGGATTTGAAAAATCTTTCCACAAAAGAGCTTTCTCGATTAGCAAAGGAAATCCGGGCTTTAATCATTGAGGTGGTCTCGAAGAATGGAGGTCACCTGTCTCCAAATTTAGGGGTTGTTGAACTGACGCTTGCTCTCCACTATGTGTTTGATGCTCCACGAGACAAGGTTATATGGGATGTGGGTCATCAGTGCTATACCCATAAGATTATAACTGGAAGAAAAGATGAGTTTTTCACTCTTCGCCAGTACGAGGGGCTTTGCGGGTTTCCCTGTCGCGAAGAAAGCGAGTATGATGTCTACAACACCGGTCATGCCTCCACTGCCCTTTCTGCTGCTTTAGGGATGGCTGTCGCTTGTCAGAAAAAGAGGGAAGATTGTCATGTGATTTCCGTTGTTGGAGATGGGAGCTTGACCGGCGGTGTAGCCTGGGAGGCTTTAAACCAGATTGGCCACCTTAGAGAGAAATTGATTATTGTCTTAAACTACAATGAAATGTCCATATCGCAAAACGTAGGGGCTTTCTCCAAATATTTTTCCTACCTTGTTTCAGGACAGCATTATTTGAGAATGAAGGACCATGTCAAAACGGTCCTTAAAGCCATTCCTGCGGTGGGTTGGCCAATGATTAAGGTGGCTCGGGCAGTGGAGGAAGCCATTAAAAAAACAATTTTCCCTGGCTTGGTTTTTGAAAGGCTAGGAATAAGATACATCGGCCCTGTCCAGGGCCACAGCCTCTCGTCTTTAATTGAGGTTTTTGAGGAGGCTAAAGCCTCGAGCGAACCGGTTCTTATTCATTGTGTGACCCAAAAAGGGAAAGGCTATCTCCCTGCTCAAAAAAACCCTGCCCTTTATCACAGCGTCTCTTCTTTTGATGTCAGAACCGGTAAAATTTTATCTAAGGATAAAAGGCCGACTTATTCCTCTGTTTTTGGACAGACAGTGGTCAATATTGCCAAAGAGGATGAGAAGGTGGTGGCTATCACGGCTGCGATGCCAGAAGGGACAGGCTTGATACCTTTTGCTTCGCAATTTCCAGATAGATTTTTTGATGTCGGCATTGCCGAGCAGCATGCTGTTGATTTTGCCACTGGGTTAGCCCTTAATGGTTTTAAGCCAGTGGTGGCTATCTACTCCACCTTTCTCCAAAGAGCTTATGATCAACTCTACCATGATGTTTGCCTGATGGATATTCCCATAGTTTTTGCCCTCGACCGTTCAGGAATTGTTTCTGATGACGGGCCGACACATCAGGGCATAAACGATATCATCTTTCTCAGACATATGCCTCATATGATTGTTATGGCCCCGAAAGACGAGAATGAATTACAACACATGGTGAAATCCGCTTTTTCTTTTTCTCATCCTGTGGCTGTTCGTTTTCCCAAAGGTAAAGGCTTTGGTGTTCCTTTGGATGAGAGTTTTAAGGAAATTCCCCTTGCTCGGAGTGAGCTGCTCAAGGAAGGGAAGGATTTGCTCGTTGCATTGGGAAGCATGGTTTATCCTTCTCTGGAAGCGGCGCGTCGGCTGGAGCGGGAAGGGATAAGCATGGCAGTGGTCAATGCCAGGTTTGCCAAGCCTTTGGATGAGAAGGTGATTCTTCGCTTCGCCCAACCAGGAAGAGTTGTTGTCACTGTGGAGGAAGGAGTAATTGAAGGGGGGTTTGGAAGTGCAGTGCGGGAGCTTTTGGATAGAGAAGGAAGGTTCGATATTAAGTTCAAGAGAGTAGGCATTCCATTAGAAATATATCCTCTGGGCAAAGTCGAAAAGATAAAAAATAAATACCTTCTGGATGAAGAAGGCCTCTTTCGTCAGATATTAGATTTTTATAAATAGGCTTTGTCCTAAGGTAACGTGATTAGACATTATTGCGAGCGTCCGAAGGGAGGGAGGCAATCTTTACAATCTCGTTACTCCGTTGGTCTGTTATTCCGTTTTCTGTTCATTATTTTTTTGAATACAGTAAGAATTTCGGTTAACGGATAAACAGAATAACGGCAAACGGATCAGTATGAGATTGCTTCGCCCTTTTGGGGCTCACAAAAACAGAAGAGACATTGTTGCAAGTGATCGATAATATGAGAAAAGAGAGAGCTGACAAGATTATCGTCAATCGAGGTCTGGCTGAGAGTCGCCATAAAGCTCAGGCTCTGATCATGGCAGGCCTTGTTTTTTCTGAAGGGCGGAGAATCGAAAAACCCGGTCAGAGGATTGGGGTAGATGAGAAGATTTCCATAAAGAAAAAGATGCTTTATGTCAGTCGTGGCGGTTTAAAACTTGAGGAAGCGCTCGATGCTTTTAAGATCTCGGTTAAAGGGAAGGTAGCCGCTGATTTAGGAGCCTCCACAGGAGGTTTCACCGATTGCCTTCTCCAGAAGGGAGCAAAACGGGTTTATGCCGTGGATGTGGATACCCGGCAGCTTGACTGGCGTTTAAGAGAGGACCCTCGAGTCATTCTGATAGAAAAGAACGCCCGCTATTTAAAAAAAAGTGACTTTCGAGAAACCCTGGATATTGTGACGATGGATCTCTCCTTTATTTCTGTCCTTAAAGTTTTGCCTGCAGTAAAGGAATTCCTCGGAGCCGGACGCCTCCTTTCGCTCCTTAAGCCACAGTTTGAAGTGGGTAGGGGGGAAGTTGGGAAGAAAGGAATTGTCAGAGACCCCTTCTTGCATCAAGAGGTATTGTGGAAAATTG
>JAUWYH010000076.1 GCA_030615975.1 Candidatus Aminicenantota bacterium | reverse complement strand
GAGAAATTAGATGAAGCCTTAGAGTATGTTCAAAAGGCACTAGAATTAAACAAAAAGATGGCTATGGCTCATAATCTTAAAGGGACGATACATGAAAAATTGAAAAACTTTGATGAAGCCATTGAAAGCTATACCGAAGCTATAAAAATTTTCCCTCAAGATATTAATCTCAACTTCAACCTTGCTGTCTCTTATTTTAAAAATAACGAATTTAAAAAAGCAAAGGAGATTTTTGAGAATATCTTATCCAAGGCGACAGACCCAGAAATGAGGGAAAATATCGATTTATACTTAAAAATAATAAATAAATAGCTTGCCTTATCAGGTCTATCTCCTCTGTCCCCTTTCAAAAAATGTAGGGACCGTTCTCCGAACGGTCCTATATCCGCCGATGAGGGCATCGGGCCCTACATTTAATCTACGTTCCCTCTTCCCAGCCAGTAAGGTATTTTTTCTGATCTGGCGTCAACTTATCAATCTTTACCCTTAAAGCTTTCAGCTTCATCTGAGCAATCTTCTCGTCAATTTCCCTCGGGACTGGATAAACTTTTTTTTGGAGGGCCTTCCCTTCTTTAGACAGGAATAGAACACTCAGAGCTTGATTGGCAAAACTCATATCCATGACCACAGCCGGATGGCCCTCTGCTGAAGAGAGATTGATCAGCCTCCCTTCAGCCAAAAGGTAAATCTTCTTTCCGTTCTTTAGGGAATACTCCTCGACAAAATCTCTTATTCGCTTCTTGCTTTGGGCTAACTCCTCCAGGGCAGGAATATCGATTTCCACATTGAAATGGCCGGAATTGGCCACGATAGCTCCATCTTTCATTCTTAAAAAATGATCACGGCTTATTACATTTTTGTCCCCCGTTACTGTGACGAAAACATCACCGATTTTAGCCGCGTCTTTTAAAGGCATCACTTGGAATCCATCCATCACTGCTTCTAAAGCTCTAAGAGCATCCACTTCGCTGATGATGACTTTGGCTCCTGCTCCTTTTGCTCTCATCGATACTCCTCGGCCGCACCATCCATATCCTGCCACTACAAAATTCAATCCTGCTAAAAGAATATTGGTCGCCCTCAGAATGCCGTCTATCGTGCTCTGCCCAGTACCGTAACGATTGTCAAAAAGATATTTTGTTTTGGCATCATTGACAGCGATAATTGGATATTGAAGCACTTTCTTTTTAGCCATACTTCTTAAGCGAATCACTCCTGTGGTTGTCTCTTCAGTTCCTCCTATGACATTTTCAAAAAGATTTTTTCTCTCCGAATGAATTGTGCACACCAAATCCGCTCCATCATCCATGGTTATTTGGGGCTTGAGGTCGAGAGCTTGATTGATGTGTTTGTAGTATTTCTTGTTATCCTCCCCTTTAATGGCAAAAACAGGCACTTCATAATATTTGACCAAAGCAGCAGCCACATCATCTTGGGTGCTAAGAGGATTGGAGGCCGTCAGGAAAATCTCTGCTCCTCCAAGCTTTAAGGCCTCCATTAAGTTTGCTGTCTCGCTCGTGACATGTAGACATGCTGAAATTCTGAGTCCTTTAAAAGGTTTTTCTCTTGAAAATCTCTCCTTGATCAAGCCAAGGACAGGCATGAATCTTCCTGCCCACTCTTTTTTTAGCTTTCCTTTTTCTGCAAGGTTCAAATCCTTTACGTCATAATCCATTCTCGTCTCCTTTACTCGCTTTTCTTAATCATAATCCTGCATCTTTTTTCAAAGCTTCGGCCTTATCTGTTTTTTCCCAAGTAAATTCCTTTTCATTTCGTCCGAAATGACCGTAACATGCTGTTTTTTTGTATATAGGCCTAAGCAGTTTCAGAACCTCGATCATCTTCTTCGGTCGAAGATCGAAGTGAGATCGAATCAAATCTTTTATCTTATCCTCTGAAATCTTTGCCGTTCCATAAGAATCGATCATCAGAGATACCGGATGAGCCACACCTATGGCGTAGGCAATTTGGATTTCGAGCTTGTCAGCAATACCAGCCGCAACCAAATTTTTTGCAATGTACCGGGCCATATAAGACCCTGAACGATCAACCTTGGACGGATCTTTCCCGGAAAAACATCCGCCCCCATGGCTTCCAACTCCACCGTAAGTGTCGACAATTATCTTACGACCAGTGATGCCTGTATCCGCTAAAGGTCCACCTTGCTCAAAACGACCAGTTTCGTTTATATAAATTTTAGTATTTTTATCAAGCATTTCAGGAGTTATAATTTGTTTGACAACGAGCGTTTCGATATCTTCCCTCAAATCACTCATTTTCACTTGAAGGTTATGCTGAGCGGCTATCACAATGGCTTCCACCCTTTTAGGGGTATCGGATTCATATTCTACGGTCACTTGAGACTTTCCATCAGGTCTAAGGAAAGTCAATATTTCTTCTTTTCTCACTTGGCTTAGTCTTTTCACCAACTTATGAGCCAGCATGATAGGCATTGGCATGAGTTCTTCTGTTTCTCTGCAGGCGTAACCAAACATCAGGCCCTGGTCCCCTGCCCCTTGTTCACGAGATTCAGTTTTATCGATTCCTCTGGCAATATCAGCCGATTGCTCATGTATAGAAGAGATGACGCTACAGGTTTTATAATCAAAGCCGTACTTAGCTCTTGTGTATCCGATTTCCTTGACCGTATTTCTGACTACCTTCTGAAACTCGCAGTAGCCTCGGCTAGTTATCTCCCCTGCAATAAGGACAAGTCCGGTAGTCACCAAAGTCTCACAGGCTACTCGGCTTTTGGAATCCTGGCTTATAAGATCATCAAGAATAGCATCTGAAATTTGGTCGCAAATTTTATCTGGATGACCTTCTGCAACAGATTCAGATGTGAACAAATGTTTTCCCTCTATGCTCATCGCTTCCTCCTTTGAAGAATGGCACTCTTATTAATACAAGCTGAAAAATTAACACAAAAAAGCTTTATTTTCAATCGGATTTTAAGGTTATCCAATTGGAATTGTTCTCTTATTTATGCTATTTATATAATCTTAAATATGAAATCAGAAGAAAAGCATTATGTCTAAAAAAGAGGTGCTCATTTCCTCCTTAATCTTATTTCTTCTCTTGAGCTTTGCCAGAGGCCAAGAAGAAAAGGGATTTCCCTTCCCTATTGAACAATACAAATTAAAAAACGGACTCCAGGTTATTCTCTCCGAGGATTATTATCTGCCTCTTGTCTCTATTGTGGTTGCTTACAATGTTGGCTCTATTCACGAGAAACCTGGAAAAGAAGGTTTAGCCTATTTATTGGAAAATTTAATGTTCCAAGGATCAATGAATATCGGCCGCATGCAACACATCAGTTTTATCCAGAGGATAGGAGGAGAACTAAACGCTGCCACCACAGAAAATAAAACTATTTTCTACCAGACTGTTCCCTCCAACCAACTTGCATTGGTATTATGGCTTGAATCAGACAGGATGAAATCTCTTGAAATTAATACTTCTAACGTGGAAAGGATGAAAGAGGCTCTTATTGAAGAGATTCGTCACAGGAAAGCCACAGACCTGTATCTGGAAAGTTCTATATTTTTCGATCAGCTTCTCTTCCCTAATTTTACTCACAGCCATCCTGTTTTCGGGAATGAAGCCAGCTTGAGAGAGATAACAGAGGAAGATGTGAGAATTTTCTATTCAACCTACTACAGGCCAAACAATGCTGTTCTCTCTATTACTGGAAACATTGATAAAAAGAAAACACTCCAGCTTATTCGAAAATATTTCGAAACCATTCCTAAAGGAAAAGAGATTACTCCCCTTCCTTTAGTGAAGTTTCCAGAAAAAAAATCCATCGTAAATACTCACCAGGATTCTCTCGCCTCATTGCCTGCATTTTTCCTGGGTTATCGAATAGCTGCTCCCTATTCAGATGATTATTATCCATTGAGAATTATTGACTATATTCTCTTGCATGGGAAGACTTCTCGTCTCTACAAAAGATTGATTAAGAAAGAACGAATCGCTTTTGATTTAAGCGGGGGAATTGAAGAAAGAAGAGAGCTTGCTGCTTTCAAAATATTCATCATCAATAGTAATGAAATAATGATGGAGAGAAGTAAAAAGGCCATCTTTTCAGAAATAAATAAGCTTAAAACTACTCTCATCTCCGAGAAGGAACTCAAAAAATCAAAAAACATGTTTAAGATGGACTACATTAACCAATACTCTACCTACATGGAGAGATCTATTTTCCTTGCAGAAGAGTATATGGCAAAAAATAATTTAGAAAATTTTCCTAAAGAATTAGAAAGGTATCTTGCGGTCACTCCTGCGGAAATTATTGGTCTCATGAACAGGTATTTCACCCCAAAAAATATTCTTCTTAATGTAAAGATAAAATGAAGCTCAGGACAAAGATTCTTCCTTTCTTCTTCTTTTTTCTTGTTCTTTGTGGGTTGAAATTCCCTCTTATTTCTCAAGAAAGATTTCGAAAATCCCCGCCTTATCCTGATCCTCTTCCTGAGCTTAAACTTCCTCCCGTAGAATCTGCTATCCTCTCCAATGGCCTTGCTCTCTCAGTAATCTACCGTGATAATCTTCCGGTCATCACCCTCCGTTTGATCATCTTGACCGGGGAAAGCGCCTCTCCAGAAAAATTTCCGGGCACAGCGACTTTTACTGCTAACATGTTGAATCGTGGAACCTTAAGGCTTTCTCTATCCGATATAGAGGAAAAGATTGAATCTATCGGAGGCCGTTTCTCGACCTCGACTTCCCCCGACTATTCAATGTTTACTTTTACTTTTTCGGAGGAAGGTCTGAATGAAAGCCTTGATATTTTGAGCAAAATGATTCTCCAACCCTCTTTTTCTGAAAAAGAAATCGCAAATGTAAGAAGATCCATGTTTTATGAGTTAGTGAGAAGGGCCTCGGAACCTGAGTATGTCGCTAAAAGACAACTCTATCATCTTCTCTTCAGAGATCATCCTTACAGAAAGAGCACTTATAATGAGGATGTGTTAAAAAATATAAAAAAAAATAATCTCTTATCTTTTTATGATAAATATTACAGGCCAAACAATGCTCGGCTTGTCTTAACTGGCAATCTCAACCTAAGGACAGCTACCAGAAAAGTCAGTCGCTATCTCAACACTTGGCAGAGAAAAGATAAGGAATTCTCTTTTATCTCTTCTCCTGATCCGAATGATAGATTGAAAATCATCTTTGTCGACATCCCTCATGAAAAGGATGTAACGATCTACATGGGAAATATCATTTCTCCTTTATCCAACGATGATTTTTTCCCTCTTGTTGTTCTCAACCAAGTTCTGGGCGGAACCCCTGCCAGCCGTCTTTTTATGAATCTCAGAGAATCGAAGGGGTATGCTTATTATGCATTCAGCGAGATCGAATTGTTTAAAGCCTGTGGCGTATTCTTTATAAAAGCAAAAGTGAGACCTGAGGTCATTCATGCCTCTGTAATGGAAACTCTTAGGGAAATTGAAAAGATCGCTCAAGAAGAAATACCAAGTTTTGAAATCGAGCAGGCTAAATCTTACTTGATCGGAAATTTTCCTCTTAAAATTGAAACCTTCGATAATCTATCTTTAAAAGTGTCTCAGATTCAGGCTTTTCAACTTGGAGAAGAACACTGGAGCAAATACTATGAAAATATTATGCTTATTGACTCTAAGAAGGTGCATGAGATAGCTCAAAAGTATCCGATTCTTACTACTGTGGTCGTTATTGTCGGCAATAAAGATATCCTCATCGACCACCTCAGAGAATTTGAAGAGGTAGAAGTTTATAATAATAAAGGCATTCTACAGTATTCCATAAAAAAGGAAGAGTTCGAATGAAACTCGTTGAATGTGTTCCCAATTTCAGCGAAGGAAGAGATAAAAAAAAAATAAAAGCTATCACAAAAGAGATAGAATCAACGCCTCAAGTTGCTCTCCTTGATGTGGATCCAGGAGAATCAACAAACCGTACCGTTGTCACTTTTATCGGTTCTCCTTCAGGAGTAAAAGAAGCTGCATTTAAAGCTATAAAAAAAGCGGCTGAAGTCATTGATATGAGAAAACACAGTGGTGCACACAGCCGCATAGGGGCCACGGACGTCTGTCCTCTTGTTCCTGTATCTGAAGTGACCATGGAAGATTGTGTGAAACTCGCCCATGAATTAGGAGAAAAAGTCGGCAAAGAACTCGGCATTCCAATTTATCTCTACGAAGAGGCGGCACAAAAACCAGAGAGAAAAAATCTAGCCAATATCCGAGAAGGAGAATATGAAGGCCTACCTGAAAAATTGAAAAACTCAGAATGGATTCCGGATTACGGGGAACCTGTGTTTAATCCCAAAGCTGGAGCCACAGTGATCGGGGCACGAGAATTTTTAATCGCTTATAACATAAACCTTAATACGTACGATAGGAAGCTTGCTCAGGAAATCGCCCTCAATTTAAGAGAGAAAGGACGGGCAAAAAGAGATAAAGAAGGGAAAATAATAAAAGATGAGAATGGTGAAGTTATCGATGTCCCTGGCAAATTTAAGGCTGTTAAAGCGGTTGGATGGTATATTGAAGACTACGGAATTGCTCAAATTTCGATAAATTTCACAAATTACAAGATATCTCCTCCCCACCTCGTTTTTGACGAAGCGCGTAAAGAGGCAGAAAAACTTGGGTTGCGAGTTACAGGTAGCGAATTAGTCGGCCTTATTCCCAAAGAAGCCCTTCTCATGGCTGGAAGGTATTATCTCGAAAAGCAAGGAAAAAGTCCTGGAGTTCCCGAAGAAAACCTTATAAGAACAGCGGTTATCTCTCTCGGATTAAACGATGTTTCTCCATTTGACCCTCAAAAAAAGATAATTGAAAACCAGTTTAGAGAGGAAGAGAATACCCTTTAGTGATGAATTGAGAGCAATCATAAAAAAAGAATTAGAATAAACTTTGAACAATTTACTGATTACAGGACCGCCTCGTTGTGGGAAGACAACCTTAATCAAAAAAATAATCAAAGACCCTGCTTTCTCGCCGAAATTGGGCGGATTCATAACAGAGGAAATCAGAGAAAAAGGCGAAAGGCTCGGCTTTAAGATCATTTCTCTCCCAGAAGGAAAAGAAGGCATCTTGGCCCAAAAAGGACTGCCTTCTTTGTATCATGTAGGTCGTTACGGAGTGAATCTTGAAGACCTTGAAAAAATTGGATGTTTTGC
>JAUWYH010000060.1 GCA_030615975.1 Candidatus Aminicenantota bacterium | reverse complement strand
AAACCGAAAGCAATACCCTCTGTAATACTCATCGTCAAGGGCATAATGATAATCGTCAGAAAAGCAGGAATAGCCTCGGTTATATCCTCCCAATTTATAAAAGTGACACACTTCATCATCAAATAACCGACGATGATCAATGGAGGAGCAACAATAGGTTTGAGGATGAGCCCATTGTAATTATAATCTCCTCCTATCATCATGGCTAAAGGACTGAAAAAAAGAGCCGCTAAAAAAAGAAAAGATGTAAATATATTGGCCAGGCCTGTTCTTGCTCCCTGAGAGATGCCGGTTGTACTTTCAATATAACTGGTCACCGTGGACGTCCCCAGAAGAGCTCCTCCAACTGTGCCGATCGCATCGGAGAGCATGGCCTGGTTAGCACGAGGAAGTTTTCCTTCTTTTAAAAACCCGGCCGGGCCACTTACTCCGATCAGTGTGCCCATGGTATCGAAGAGGTCGAGGAAGAAGAATATAAAAACCACTGTGATCAGGCCTGTGTTGAGGGCACCTAAGATGTCCAGTTTAAAAAGCGTGGGGGCAACACTGGGAGGAGCAGCGAGTATTCCATGGTATTTTACGATTCCTAATGGAATTCCCAAAACAGCCGTGGCTAGAATACCTATAAGAATCGCACCGCGTACTCTCAAGGCCATCAACGCTGAAGTCAAAATAACTCCGAATAAAACAAGTGCTACGGGTTTGCTTGTCAAATCTCCAAGGCCAACTAATACTCCCGGTGTATCCACTACAAGACCGCCGTATTCAAGGCCGATAAGAGCAATCAAGAGACCGATGCCGACTGCAATGGCATGCTTTAGAGAGTCAGGAACAGAGGCCACCAAATTTCCCCAAACTCCAATAGCAGAAAAGATGATAAAAATCGTTCCCGATATAAAAACAGCTCCCAACGCCACTTGCCAGGAGTAGCCCATCGTGCCGCAGACAATAACAGCAAAAAAGATATTGTGTCCCATAGCAGGAGCAAGCGCAATCGGGTATTTGGCTAAAATCCCCATCAGAAGAGTAGCTAGAGCGGATGAAATACAGGTGGCAAACATGACTGCTCCTTTATCCATCCCAGCCCCGGAAAGGATTGCAGGCTGAACAAAAATAATATAGGACATGGTCATGAATGTTGTAATCCCTCCCACCATTTCAATGCGAAAAGAAGTTTTCCTCTCTTCAAGCTTAAAGAAGCGGTTTATAAATCCCATCTCTTTTTCCCTGTATTTTTACTCTTCAAACTGAATTAAGGAGAGAATATCCACATCAGGGTGAGTCTTTTTGATGCAGTCTATTCCTTTTAAAAAAACAAGCTCAACAACGGAAGCAAAGCCAACAACTTTTCCACGCAATTTCTTCACCAGATCTATAGCGCTAATGGAAGAGGAACCTGTGGCTATCAGGTCATCGACAATGAGGACTCGCTGCAAAGGATGGACGCTGTCGCTGTGCATTTCAAAATATTCAACAGCATATTCATTCGGAGCTCTGACACAAACCGTTTTTCTTGGAAGCTTACCTTTTTTGCGGATAATAGCAACTCCAAGCCTCAGTTGATGGGCTACAGGAGCTGCAAAAAGAAATCCTCTCGCTTCAATTCCAGCCACTATTTGGGGTTTCCTTTTTTTCGCCCAAGAAGCTATCTTATCGATCACATAATTGTAACAGGTGTCGTCTTCGATCAAAGGAGTGATATCTTTAAAACCAATGCCAGGTTTGGGAAAATCCTTGACTTCACGTATTTTTTCTTTTGCTCGAATTATCATAGTTTTTACCTTTATCTTTCAATCGATCGATTTAGTGTACACAGTTCGGGTGGGAAAAGGAATTCCGATATTGGCTTTGTTCAATGTATTATAGATTTCATCCGTCATTCTGATGTAAGTTGAATAGGCTTGTGTATACTCCTGTACCCAGGCTCTGGCAACAAAATCCAGGGAAAAATCAGACATTTTTAGAAATAGGACTTGAGGTTTTGGATCTTCAAGGACTGTATCTATTTTTTTTATGACTTCTAGTACAACCTGTCTGACCTGTTCTGGATCCGAACCGTATTCAACACCAAAATTAACATTAACCCGGATGGATAGATCTGGCACAGTGTAATTTTTAATCTTTGCGTTGGCCAGAATACCATTGGGAATGTATATCACTTCATTGTCGTATGTCTTTAATTTTGTTGTTCTTAAGCCTATATCAAGAACGACTCCCGTTTCCCCGGACTCCAACTGGATTTTATCTCCCACTTTGAAAGTTTTATCTAAAACGAGTTGAAGTCCTCCAAGGATATTGGCTAGGGAATCTTTCACAGCAAAGCCTACAGCAAGACCAGCAATTCCTGCAGTAGCAAGAAGAGGGCTTATGTTGATATTCCATGCACTAAAGATAAAAATAATGGCTAATATGGTGACGACAACCTTTAAAATCTTCTCTATTAGAGGAATCATTCTATCATCCGCAGTAGATTCGGTCTTGAATGCCCATTCTTCCATCCAATAATCCGCAAAATTTTGGATAATTCTAAAAATCAGAGTGCTTATGAGAATGACTAAAAAAGATACAATTAAGCTATTAGAGATTTGACTCTTGAATTCAAAATATTGAATGCCGATCTTTATACCCAGCGCGAGAATGATGTAGAAAATTATGGAAGAAACACTCTTTATGACTAAATCATCGATTTTAGTCTTTGTTTTTTTAGCCAGGGGCTTCAATACTTTTTTCATAATGAGCTTGACCAAAAAGGCAACAACAATGGTAATAACCAGAACCGCAAGAAATTTTAAGTAAACACTCCCTAAAATAAACTGAACAATTTCATTGATAGTGTTCATTCAAATATCTCCTTAAGTTTTTTTATATTCAATAGAATTTATACCTAAACTATTCACTTTTTTCAATTTTATTTCAATTCCAATAAGCATTTCCTGAGGAATTTGTTTAAAATGACTATAGTTGCCATAATTTTTAAATCTGCATGCGGGAATTAAAAACATATTCTGATTTTTCTCTTATCCCCATCTTGTATATGCAATGTCACCCGAATAGCTTCTAAATTGAATTTTATTTTCTCCGCCCACTCGACAATAATCACTCCCTGACCTAAATAATCTTCCCAGCCGAGATCCATTATTTCTGAATCCTTGCTCAGACGATAAAGGTCTATATGAAAAATAGGATATTTTGCTTGATAAATATTAATGAGGGTATAAGAAGGGCTACATACCTGATGAACATCCTTTAGCCCAAGACCAGCAGCCATTCCCTTGGCAAAAACCGTCTTCCCTGCTCCCAGTTCTCCCTCTAATAGGACAACTTCTCTACCCTTAAAATCTTTGGCCAGGTTCTTGGCCAAGAGAAATGTCTCTTTCTCAGAATTCGTTATCCACTCCTTGGGCCTTCTCTGGATTCTGGACTTATTCATATTATATTTTTAAATTTCCTTCTTAATGATGAATCGGAATGACCATGGATCCTCTTCAATGGCGAAGCAAAATAATAACTATAAAAGTTTTAATAGGGTGAACTCAGCCTTTTTAAAGCCGAAGGAAGATAAGTCATAATATTGCCCGCTGTTAAAGCCTTTTCTCCCAACTTTTCCACTCCAATGTCTCCGCTTTTACCATGAACATACACAGCGCCCAAGATTGCCTCCTGCAGATTTTCCTCCTGAATAATCATAGAAGCTATCATTCCACTCAACACATCTCCTGCACCTGCCGTAGCCATGCCTGGATTTCCTGTGGGATTGATAAAGACATCCCCATCAGGATTAGCAATCAGAGTTTTGTAGCTCTTCAAAACCAGGTAAACTCCATATTTTTGGGCAAATTGGGGAACAAGTTCCAATTTATTCTCCAGCACATCTCGCGTTGAAATATGGAGGAGGCGAGCAAATTCGCCAGGATGGGGAGTAAGGACTGCCGGTTGAGGTAAAGATTCAAAAAGCTCAGGGTCTGAAGCTAATATATTCAAAGCATCGGCATCAAAAACCGCAGGAACATTAATCTCTGGAATAAGCGAAAGGACCAACTCTGATGTGGATGGATTAGTGGAAATGCCAGGCCCAATCATAAGGGCATCCTTGTCCTCAAGAAGAGCCAGAACTTTTTCTAAAGCTTTAGAAGAGAGCGTTTTCTCCGAAGTTTCAGGCAAAGGTTCTGTCATCAATTCAACCATAGAACGAGCCACTATGGGTAGACAGCTCTCTGGAGTACCTACAGTCACCAGGCCTGCTCCCATTTTTAAAGCTGCTTTTGCAGCCATAGCAGCTGCTCCTGTCTTTCCAAGGGAACCGGAAATAATAAAGAGATGTCCGTAAGTTCCTTTATGGGAATCTTTTTCCCTTCTCTTAAAATAAGGCAAAAGATTCTTCTTCTCTACCAGTTCGAGCTTCAGTTTATCATCTTTGAATAAGAAAGCAGGTATGCTTATATCGGCCACTACCAACTCTCCTACATATTCTTCAGAAGGAGGAAAAATATGAGCGATCTTAGGGGCGGCCAGAGTCACAGTTAAGTCAGCCTTCACACAAGGTCCGATGATTTGGTAAGTGTCGGAAGAAAGACCCGAGGGAATATCCACTGCAATCTTAAATGATTTTGCTCTGTTTATATCCTCAATAACAGCAGCAAAAATCCCAGCAGCAGGCTGAGTAAGGCCTGTTCCAAAAATGGAATCAACAAGTAGATTAGATTGAAAAAGATCTTTTTTATGGATTTCCCATCCCTTAAGAGTGGGAACTTCGCTAATCTTGACTCCGATCTTCTCGGCGATTCCCAAATTCAAGGCTGCATCCCCTTTCAATTCCTGCTTCCGAGCTAGAAGAATAACATGAGGATCACACCCTTGATTGAAGAGATGGCGGGCTACAACCAGACCATCCCCGCCGTTATTTCCTTTACCGACTAAGATAATAACTTTCTCTTTATTGATTTGTGGAAATCGAGCCTTGATCTCTTTAACTATCTGAAGCCCAGCATTTTCCATAAGAATAGGGCCTATTATTCCAATCTCTTCGATGGCTTTCTTATCAATCTCTTTCATCTGTTGTGAAGTGAGTACTTTCATAAGAACTCCTTTGTTTTTAGTCTTAAGTATTCAACATTTTATAAAAATTTTACCATAAAAAAGCTTTTATTTATTCTTTTTTCTTATTTTTCGGGTCAAGCTTTTAAAGTTAGGAAAATCTGACCCCAGCGATTCCGTAGCAATCTATTTCAATTGATTTCAACTCATATTTATGTTAATAGAGAAAAAGAAACATAAAAGGAGGTACAATATGAGTCTCAAGATTGGAATCAATGGATTTGGTCGTATCGGCAGAAATCTATTGCGCGCTTTTTTTAAAGACCCTGACCTTGATTTTGTTGCTGTGAACGATATCACTGATTCTAAAACCTTAGCTCATCTTCTGAAGTATGATTCTGTGCTCGGGATTTTGGAAGCAGACATAAAATCCTCGGAAGAAGCAATAATAGTAAATGATAAAAAAATAAAAGTTTTATCCGAGAAAGACCCGAGCAATCTCCCATGGAAAGACCTTGGGATCTCCATCGTAGTCGAATCGACCGGCCTATTCAGAAAAAGGCAGGATGCAATCAAACATATTGAACATGGAGGAGCTGAAAAAGTGATCATTTCTGCTCCTGCCACAGAGCCGGATGTAACCTTAGTGCTTGGAGTCAATGAAGATGTTTATGATCCAGAAAAACATAACATCATATCCAACGCTTCTTGTACCACCAATTGTCTAGCGCCTGTAACAAAGATTCTTCATCAAGAATTCGGGATCGAAAAAGCTTTCATGACGACAATTCATTCTTACACAAGTGACCAGAGAATTCTTGATCAGCCCCATAAAGATCTCCGCCGTGCTCGTGCCGCGGCTTTAGCTCAAATCCCTACGACCACTGGTGCTGCCAAAGCGGTGGGAATTGTTATCCCTGAGCTCAAAGGAAAAATCGATGGTATCGCCATAAGAATCCCCACGCCCAATGTTTCATTGGTCGATTTAGTAGCCCTGTTGAAGAAAAATGTTTCAGCGGAAGAAGTCAATGAATCCTTCAGGAATGCCTCGCAAGGGAAATTAAAAGGAATCCTTCAGTACACCGAAGAGCCTCTTGTCTCCGTTGATTTTATGGCCAATCCCCACTCTGCTATCGTCGACGGCCAGTTCACCAGGATTACAGATGATAACCTGGTTAAAGTTCTAGCTTGGTATGATAACGAATGGGGATATTCCTGTCGGCTTGGAGATTTAATCAAATACATTTCTCGTTGAAAGGAATAATGCTTTCTCTTAAAGACTTAGATTTTAAGGGAAAAAGAGTTTTTCTCCGCGTCGATTTCAATGTTCCTCTGGACGAAGAGGGTAATATCAGAGATGACACCCGGATAAAAGCTGCCCTTCCCACTCTAAATTATCTTCTTGAGCAAAATTCAAAGATTATTATCGCCTCTCATTTGGGCCGCCCAAAGGGAAAATACAACCCAAAACTCAGCCTTAAGCCTGTAGCTAAAAGGCTTTCAGAGCTTATTTCCAAAGAGGTCATTCTTGCTCCTAATGTTTTCGGAGATGAAGTCGACAGGTTAAAGAAAGAACTCAAAAAAAATCAGGTGCTTCTTCTTGAGAACCTCAGGTTTCATGCGGAAGAAACCGATAACGACCCTGATTTCGCCAGAAAACTGGCTTATGAAATCGATTATTATGTCAATGATGCTTTTGGCGCCTGTCACCGCAGCCATGCTTCTGTCGTCGCCATCACTCAGTATGTAAAAATATCCGCCGCAGGTTTTCTTGTTAAAAAAGAGGTAGATTATCTGAGTAAGGCGATTCATTCTCCTCAAAAGCCTTACATAGCTATTCTCGGAGGAGCAAAAGTCTCTGATAAAATTCCTGTCATCGAAAACCTTCTGAATAAAGCAGACGATATTCTCATCGGAGGAGCCATGGCCTATACCTTTTTCCGAGCACAGGGATACGATGTCGGGCACTCCCTTGTTGAGGAAGATAAAAAGGATCTTGCTTTAAAAGTTTTTGAAACCGCTAAGGAAAAACAAATAAACTTTCATCTTCCTTCTGATTATATTGTTGCCCCTGAAGCAGCCCCGGATGCAAAAGCACAAACCTTAGATTCCTTTCCGATTCCTTCTGACTTAATGGCCCTTGATATAGGACCAAAGACCGTCGAAAAATACACAGAAATCATAACAAAGGCAAAAACAATATTCTGGAACGGCCCGATGGGTGTTTTCGAAATCGAAAAATTTTCTCAGGGAACGAAAAAAATCGCCATAGCAATAGCAAATACTGAGGCTCTTTCAATAATCGGCGGAGGAGATTCAGTAGCAGCGGTTTACAAAGCAGGAATCAGTGAAAAAATCTCGTTTATTTCAACCGGAGGCGGAGCTTCTTTGGAATTTATTGCCAATGAAACTCTCCCTGGAATTGAAGCTTTAACGGAGAAATAAAATGAATATAGACAATAAAAAGCCATTTATTGCAGGAAACTGGAAAATGCACAAGACCATTCCTGAGGCCTTGGATCTTGTGAAAGCGATTTGTGAAAAAAGCTCTTCCCTGGAAGAAGCAGAACTTGTTGTGATTCCACCCTTCACAGCCTTGAATGAAATAAAAAAAGAGATTAAAGGTAGCTTTATCCGGCTTGGGGCTCAAAATCTTTTCTGGGAAGAAAAAGGAGCTTTTACAGGGGAGGTCTCTCCTCCAATGCTTAAGGACGCTGGATGCGAGTATGTCATCATCGGCCATTCGGAAAGGCGTCAATACTATGGAGAAACAGACGAAAAAGTCAATAAGAAAATTATGGCTGCTTTAGCTCATGAGCTGATACCCATTATGTGTATCGGAGAATCCCTTGAAGAAAGAAAAAAGGGAGAAACCATAAAAAAGGCCGAAATGCAGATAAATGAGGGATTAAAAGGCCTGAGCAAGGAAGAGACAACCCAAATTATAATCGCCTACGAGCCAATCTGGGCTATCGGAACAGGCCTAACAGCAACCCCTGCTCAAGCTGAAGAAGTTCACAGTTTCATTAGAGAGAAGCTTGAAGAAAGAT
>JAUWYH010000110.1 GCA_030615975.1 Candidatus Aminicenantota bacterium | reverse complement strand
TTGAAAAAATCAAGGAAGGAGACAGAGAGGCTTTCATGACAGTGACAAGTCTTTACCAAAAGAAGGTTTTTTTACTGGCCTTTTCCTTTTTTCATAACAGGGAAGATGCAATGGATGTCGTTCAGGAAACCTTCTTGAGGTTATACCAGAAAGTAAACATGTTCCAGAAAGGCAAGAGTTTCCAGAATTGGCTTCTCCAGATAGCAAAAAACATATGTATAGATTATTACAGGAAAAATTACCAAAAAAAGCGAGAATTTGAAACAGGAAAAAGCATAGAGGAAATGAATTTGCCTTTACAGAATAAAGAGAACCCCTTGGATTCAGTTGATTTAAAAACAATATTTTCAAGGTGCCTTAAGAAGATTACGGAAAAGCAAAGAATGATTTTTGTGATGAAACATTATAATCAACTTAAATACAGGGAAATTTCCCAGATTTTAAACATTTCCTTGGGGACAGTAAAGTCTCTCCATTTTAAAGCCGTTCAAAATTTAAGGGCCGTAATGGCCCCTTATTTAGGGAGACAAGAATGAGAAAATGTAAAAAGTATGAAAGGGATTTAGTCGCTTTCCTTTGCGGAGAGCTTCAGGGAAATGAGAGGGAGCGTTTTGCTTCCCATATTGATAAATGTGTTCGTTGCAAGATGGAGCTCCAAAATATAAAAGAAATTATAGCAAGTGCAGGCTCCTTAAAGCCGGATATTGAAAAGGCCATGGCTTCTGTCAATTGGGAGGTTCTGCCCTCGAAGATTACAGAGACTGTATTTAAGAAAGCACCGCCTTCTCCCAGAAAGGGGTGGCTGGAGAGATTTCTAGGATTCCTTTTTTTACCCAAATTGAGACCCGTCTATGCAGGAATTCTCTTGGGTGTTTTGATCGGTTCCTTAGCCACTTTTATGATTTTCAGATTCCCTTTTCCAAAAGAGAGAAGTGAAGGAGAATTCTTTGTTTCTCAGGATTTTTTGGAAAGAATAGAGCTGGAAATGGCCAGAAGAGAAACTTTAGATTATCTTGATAAGAGCCAGTATTTGCTTTTAGATTTTGTCCAGTCTTCTCCTGAAAAAGGGAGAGAATTCTGGAAAAGCGAATTTGCCTTCCAAAAAGCAAGAAATTTGCTTTCGAAGAAGAAATATATCAATCCCCAATTGAAAAAGTTCCAAATGGCAAAGGCAAAAGAAATCTGTGATCAGATCGAATTTCTTTTCTATGAGCTGACGCAGATAAGTGACCAGCTTTCAGAGGAGGATCTCAGAAGAATTCAGAGATTGATCGAGGAAAATCAGCTTCTGTTGAAGATAAAACTGTTGAAGAGGGAATTACAAGAAAGCGAGGTATAACATGAAGAAAATAATAATATTAAATTTCTTGATTCTTTTCCTTGCCTCCTTTCATCTTCAGGCTTATGTCCAGACTCAGCCAGATGAGAAGCTTTTTCAAGAGGCAAAGATTCTTATATTCGATGAAAAGTGGGAAAAAGCTCAGGAGAAATTAGAGGAACTTATTGAGAGATATCAAGAGAGTCCCTGGTTTTCCCAGGCACTTTTCTACAGAGCCAAATGCATGGAAAAGCAGGGAGGAAAAGAAGTCGAAGCCTTGGCTGCCTATGTAGAATTTAACCAGCTTGAAGACCGCAGCAGAAGCTTGGCCGAAGAATCTGAAATTTCTATCATCGATTTAGCCTACGAACTTTATAGAAGAGGAAAAAGAAATTACCTGAAAGAAATAGAAAAGAGGCTTTCAAGTTATAACAAAGTGATTAAATATTATGCTGCTTTTAAACTGAGTTATCTGAAAGATAAAAAAGTCGCAGCCAAAGGTATTCCGATATTGAAGGAAATTGTGAAGAAGGAAAGAGATGATGAGCTCAGAGATAGAGCAAAAATTGCGCTGCTTCGGGTGGACCCGAAGGCTTTGAAAGACTTCGAAGAAGAGAGGTATGAGAGAAAAGCACGGATACTGAAAATCAGAGTATATAATAAGCTTGAAAAAAAGCTGAAACTTTCTTTAAACATCCCCTGGGCCTTAGCTGATCTTGCCTTTGGAGCGATTCCTGAGGAAGAAAGGGTGTTGATGAGAAAAAAAGGCTATGATTTGGATATGATTGTAAAGGAACTGATGGAATTCGAAGGCAATATCATCGAGATCGAAGGTGAGGAAATAATTATTAAAATGTGGATTGACTAAATAAGGAGGCATTCAATGAAAAAAGTCGCGATTTTGGTTCTAATCACAATTGTGATAAGTCTTCTTTTTGTCGGTATTCTCTTGGCCGAAAGTAAGGATGATATCCAGACTATCAAGAAGGCGGTCAAAAAGAATCCAGCTTATAAAGCTGGGAATGAGGTGAAGTGGTTCAAAGTGCTTGTCACAGATAATCGTACGAAAAAAGACAAAGTCAGGATCACTTTACCAGTTTCTTTGATTGAATTTTTTATCAAGTGCACTGATGACAAGCACCTGAGGATCAACCGTGATGAATGCGATATCGATCTCAAAGAGCTTTTTGCAGAACTTAAGAAACTCGGACCGATGGTCCTTATCGAAGTCCATGAAGATGAAGAGACAGTAAAAGTTTGGTTTGAGTAGAGTAGAAATAACTTAAGTCCAAAGCAAATTAAAGGGAAATGGAATATTTTTCCATTTCCCTTTTTTTCTATATCTCCTCACTAAGTGCCATCATGCTTTTTTTATTCTCTCTTTGTAAGTTTTTATAAAAGTGCTGCCTGCCATGTCCAACTGTTGGATATCTCTTGAGAGGTTTTTCATAAACTAGACTTTGGAGGATGTTCCCTTTCAGGAAAAAAGATATAGATAAATTTCTGTAATAAGAAATAGTTCTTCAAACCCGACTTTCGCCAATATGATTTAAGCATCTCTTAATTCAATTATTTTCAATCATTTACAAGCAATTATCTGTAGCACCTAACTAGATGTTGTGTTATACAATCGCTAACATCCTTTATATTGTGCATTTTAGCAAATAAATGCTTGACAAGTAGTACCTAATGACGTATATTATGTATATGGCATACATCCTCAAAAAGCGTATAAAAGGTCGTACCTATTATTACCTGGCTGAATCTCAACGAATAGATGGCAACCCTCGGATCGTCTGGCAAAAGTATCTCGGCAATGCAGATAAGATAAAGGAAAAGCTGCTGGAGTCGAAAAAAGAGTATATAGAAGATATCTCAACATTTGAGATCGGCTCCCTGGCTGCCATCGAATCTATAGAGAGAGAAATAAATTTCCTCAAGATTGTCGATGAGATTGTGCCTAAAAGGAATCAGGGAATGAGTGTCGGCCTCTATCTGTATCTTATTGTATTGAACCGGGCCATAGAGCCAAAGAGCAAGGCCTCTCTGGGGGAGTGGCTGAAGAAGACAGCCATCAGTGAATACCGGGAGGTTGATTTCTCGCTTCTTGATTCGGCTAACTTCTGGGATCATATGGACAAAGTAAGTCAAGAGCAGATCGAAGCCATAAGCGATGAGGTCTCAAAGCGGGTGATTGAGAGATATGATATTTCCCTGGATTGTTTGCTTTATGATACAACGAATTATTTCACCCAGATGAGTGCTAGACAGAATCTGAGCTTAGCCGCTACGCTCATTCCAAGGCCGGCAAACACCAGCTGCGGCATGTGGGCTTGGCTCTTTTATGCAACCGGGAAGAAGGTATACCTCTTTTCCACCGCCTCTATTCTGCCAATACTCATGACTCCAAGCTTTTTTCCCAGATTCAACAGGAGTTGTTTCGATTGCTTTTGTCCCTGAGGAAGGGCAAAGAGCGGATGACATTGGTTTTCGATAAGGGATGTAACTCCCCGGAGAACTTATCTGAAATTGACAAAAGCGATTTCTTCTTTATCGGCACTCTTTCCACCTATCATCATCCCAAACTCTGTGTGGTGCCTCTGAGTGATTACAAAGAGGTCGACTATGAGGGAAAACCTCTCTATGCCTATAGGACAACGATGGAGCTATATGGAAAAGACAGAGCCGTGGTTGTGACCTTTAATCTCCGCACATACAGAAAGAAGATCCACTGGATGAGCCGCACGATCCTCAGGACAAAGCGGAAACTGCAGGAGTTGCGCCGGACACTCAAGAGTGTGGATAAACGCACAACGGTCCAATCGGTGGATAGAAAAGTGCAGGAGATTCTCTCGGAAAGCCATATCGCTCCTGTGTTTGATGTTAAGGTTTCCTCCTATTATGGAAAGTACCGCATGTCGATCCGCACGGCTCCGCTGGTCATCAAAGAATACAGAGCTCGGTTTGGCAAAAACATTATTTTTACAGATCATCTTGACTGGAGCAATGAGGATATCATCTTGGCCTACAGGGACAGGCATAAGATCGAGACCTCTTTTCGATGGACAAAGGATCCTTTTCTTGTACGCTGGACACCGATGTATCACTGGACCGACAGCAAGATCCGGGTTCATGGATTGAGCTGTGTGATGGCGTTACTTTTCCTCTCTCTTCTTCACAAGAAAATGAAGGAAGCTAAAGTGTCCATGTCATTAGATCGAGCGATGGAGTCTCTGCGCAGTATCCGCCTGGCTTACTGTTATTATCCCCGGAAGGCACAGCCAGTGCGAAAAATCTGTCGGCTCAGTAGCACCGAAAAAGAAATCCTAACTGCGTTGAACCTCGAAATTCCAGAAGTTAGGTAGTACATTTACAGGCAATGCAATATGCTTAATATAAACAAGTTACAATGTGTTTTTAAAATTAATGGCGAAACTTAGGTTTTTCTATAGACCTCAAGATTTTTTCCCCCTGTTTTTTCATAATAACGTTTATTTCTTGCTTTTTTCCCACAATCCTTTTTTTCTACAGAGAGTGAACAATACTTTTTTCCTTTTCTATATTTAATATAATCGTCACAAAATTCGCATTCAATTAATAATTTGTCTTCATATAATTTTTTTCCAAAACTCTCATAGAAAGACATTAAAAGTCTTTCTAAAGCACTGATTGGACTTATCTGACAAAAAAAATTATTTAGCAGATCTTTTGCATCCAAGACTCTTATTTCTTTTGCCATTTCCTTTGTAAATCTAGTATTTAAAATATTATTCCAATTATCTTTAAGGAAATATTCACGGAAATCAGACATTTTTGTTTGAATGAGATCCCTTATAAATAAATACCTGAATTGCCATTGATAGTGATTTGAAGAGATGAAGGGATACCGATAAATGTCATAAATGATAGAGTTTAATCTATATAGCCATAATAAAAAAGTAGTTCTATCGATAGATGTTTTTCTTTCTGTAAGACTGTATTTATTCCATATATTAGTAAACATTTCCTCATCAAAATCATAGACATTGCCAAATTCATATTTTTTTCTACATCTAAGATTATTGAAGTGTCTTTCAACTAAAAAATCATCAAAAGAATCCTTTATCCCAATGGTGCTCCAATAATCAGGTGTAAGTAATTCAAATAGGTGAAAATTTATATTAATTCTTCTTCTAATTTGTTCATCTTGTTCTGAGTATTTACCTTTATAGATCTCACTTTTGAAAGTTCTTATATATATATCTTTAATTTTCTCATTATGAGGATTTTTATCTTTCTGCAAAAAATAAACGAAAATTG
>JAUWYH010000174.1 GCA_030615975.1 Candidatus Aminicenantota bacterium | reverse complement strand
TCAAGTTTGGAAATGGCAAATCCAGCATGAATTATAACCCAGTCTCCTGGTTTTACGTGTTCGAGAAGAATAAAATTTGTTCTGACTTTAGTCCCTAAATAGTCAACTTTTCCATGTTTGGATTCGTCGATCTGGATGACTCTTGCTGGAATTCCTAGACACATTTTTCACCTTTTTTTCTTTGACTGAATAGATTACCAAATCTGGGGGACAAGGTCTATAGTTTTTGACAATTTGCCTTAAGGCTCATATAATTGAAACATGCGAGAAGATTTGGAAGGCTTTATTGAACCAGGGAGCGAAGAAGAGCAACTTGTAAACCAACTCGATTTTTCCAGACTTCCCCAGCATGTGGCTATCATCATGGATGGAAACGGCCGTTGGGCCAAGGAGAGAAAATTGCCCCGAATGGAAGGCCATCGTGCTGGATCTGAATCTGTCCGGGAAGCTGTGGAAATATGCGCTCGTTTAGGAATTAAATATCTGACTTTGTATGCTTTTTCAAAAGAGAACTGGAAAAGGCCACGAAAGGAAATTGCCACGCTATGGAGGCTTTTGGAGGATTATCTTAGGAAAGAAGACAAGGTTTTGGTTAAGAACAGATTTCGCTTGAAAGTTATAGGTCAAATAGGGGCTGTTCCGTCTTTGGTGCAAAAAGAATTAGAGCGCGTGGAAGAACTAACAAAGGATAACAGGCGGATGACGATTATTTTAGCTCTCAATTATGGGGGGAGAACAGAGATTGTTGATGGAGTCAAAAAGATATTAAAAGAGAAAGATTTTGATATTGAGAGCCTTGATGAGAAAAAATTCTCCCAGTATTTATATACAGCTCATCTGCCCGATCCTGACCTTCTTATAAGAACGAGCGGAGAGCTGCGCATCTCGAATTTTCTTTTGTATCAGATTGCTTATTCTGAGATCTGGATCACTCCTGCGTATTGGCCAGATTTTCGGAAAAAGCATATGCTTCAGGCGCTTGTTGATTATCAGAAGAGAGAAAGGAGGTTTGGAGATATATATCCCCATTAGTCAGACAATTGATTCTTTTACATCGTGCTTTTAATTAATAAAATTGAAAAGAATTCATCCAGAAGGAGTGAGTTTATTTTAATCTTTGCATAATGAGTTTACGAACAAGAATACCCACTGCTCTAATCCTTTTAGTTCTTGTATTTCTATGCATCCAGTTTCTTTCTCGTCTTGGATTTTTCCTCGTTTTGCAGATTTTGATTCTAATCTCTCTTCTTGAATTCTACAACCTCTCTCGGAAGAGAGAGCTTTTTCCTCAGCTAACTGTTGGATGTCTATTAGCCGTTATTGTAAGCTCTTCCTTTTTATTTAAGGAAATTTCTCTTGGATTTGCTCTTTTTATCTGTCTTTTATTTGCCGGATTGTATTATATTGTTACGATAAAAAAGCTTGAGAAACTTAATCCTTTCCCTGCCTCTTTTGCAATAACTTTTTTTGGAGCCATCTATCTGAGCTTAACTCTCAATCATTTCTATTTTTTAAAAGAAGAGAAAGGGGCTTTTTACATTTATTTTCTCCTGGCAGTTATCTTTTTAGGCGACACAGGAGCCTATATTTTTGGCAAACTCTGGGGCCGAAGGAAGATCCTTCCTATAGCAAGCCCACGAAAAACATGGGAGGGAAGTTTTGGAGGAATTCTGTTTGCATGCTTGGGAGCTTTTGCTGCGCAGCAGGTCTTGCTCAAGGATATTATTTTTTGGAAAGCTCTTCTTTGCGGCTTTTTTATCCATGTTATAGCTCAGATAAGCGATCCTTTGGAGTCCCTTTTTAAAAGGGCGGTAGGAGTTAAAGATTCCTCTCGTCTCCTTTTAGACCATGGAGGATTTTTAGATCGAATTGATAGTCTTATTTTAGCCACGCCTTTTTTCTATTATTACATCAAGTATTTCTGGAATTAGAGAAGAAAGACTCAACGGTTGTGAAAGAATGGATAAGCTTACAATACTAGGATCCACCGGTTCTATTGGCCGCAATACTCTCGATGTTGTTAAAAAATTAGGTCATAGGTTTCAGGTTGTTGGGCTGGCAGCAGGGCGCAACACTCAACTTCTCCTAGAGCAAGTTGAAACATTTAAGCCTAAAATTGTCTCTCTCGAGAGAAACGAGGATGCCGAAGAGTTTAAGCATCTGAGTCAAGGTTCCTCAGTTCAAATTGTGGTCGGAGAAAAAGGAGCTGAAGATGTTGCCCGTTTTGAAAAAAATGATATTGTCGTCTCAGCCATAACAGGAATAAAAGGTTTAAGACCTACTCTTGCCGCAGTAAAAGCTGGAAAGAAAATTGCCCTTGCCAATAAAGAATCAATGGTAGTGGCTGGTCCTTTGATTCAAGATGCTGCTCAGAAAGCTGGGGCACAAATCATTCCAGTTGACAGCGAGCATAGCGGAGTTTTTCAATGCCTAACAAAAGAAAAAAAGGAAAACGTAAAAAAAGTTATACTGACTGCTTCGGGAGGGCCTTTTTTTCGTACATCTCTTGAAGAAATGAAAAATAAAACGCTTGAGGAAGCCTTGGAACACCCTCGATGGAAAATGGGGGAGAAGGTCACTGTCGATTCTGCAACTTTAATGAATAAAGGTCTGGAGTTGATTGAAGCTCGATGGCTTTTTAGTCTGCAGCCTCGACAGCTTGAAATTTTGATTCACCCTCAGAGCATTGTCCATTCCTTGGTGGAGTTGAAGGATGGTTCAGTACTTGCTCAGCTCAGCCCAACAGATATGAAAATTCCTATTCAATTTGCCCTGACTTATCCTCAGAGAGAAGAGGCCCTTTTGCCTTCTTTGGATCTCTGTCAGGTTAGAGTGCTAGAATTTTTCGAGGTGGAAGCTCAAAAATTTCCCCTTTTCTTTCTTGCTCGCCATGCTTTAGAAGAAGGGGAAAGCGTTCCAGTGGCTCTCAACGCAGCAAATGAAGTGGCTGTTGAAGCTTTTTTAGAAAAGAGAATAAAATTTCCTTATATCTCTGATATTGTAGTTGAGGTTGTTGAAAGCCATCAGAAGAGAGAGGTTAAAACCCTTGAAGATATATTTGATGTCGACCGGAAAACAAGGTCCATCACTTCTAATTTATTAAAACAAAGGTATTAAAATGGGCTCAATATTAGGAACACTTTTTGCTTTTGCGATTGTTTTTGGCATCCTCGTCTTTGCTCATGAATTTGGCCATTTTTTCATGGCTAAACTGGTGAAAGTGAGAGTAGAAGTTTTTTCTTGGGGATATGGAAAGAGGCTTTTTGGATTTAAAAAGGGGGAAACAGATTACCGGGTGAGTTTGATCCCTATGGGGGGCTATGTAAAGTTTTCAGGAGAAGACGCCCTTGCTGGGAAGGGACTTAAACCTCATGATTTCATGGCGAAGAAGCGATGGGAGAGATTTTTTGTTTTACTAATGGGTTCGGTAATGAATATTTTACTGGCCATTGTCCTCTTGTCTATTATCAACATGGTTGGAATTAATACCCCTGAATATCAAGAACAAAAGCCTGTCATTGGTAGGATTGAACCAGGTTCACCCGCAGAGAGAGCAAACCTAAAGATCGATGATGAAATCCTGAGTATCAACAATAAAAAAACGATGACTTGGGCTGATGTAGAATTAGCTGTTGGATTAAAGCCGAAAAGAGAGATAACTATTGAAGTGAAAAGAGGAGAAGAGATTTTTACCGTAGAGCTTATGACTGAAAGTAAGACGCGAGTTGAAATGGGCTATGCTGGAGTTTCTGCGAAAATTTTGACTCAAGTCAAGATGGTTTCACCGCATTCTCCAGCGGAGAAAGGAGGACTTGAGCCTGGAGATATTATCCTGGCAAT
>JAUWYH010000155.1 GCA_030615975.1 Candidatus Aminicenantota bacterium | reverse complement strand
TAAATCTATATACTTCTTGACAAATTTAGGAATGTGGCCATCTGAGAGCCCAACTAAATCATGAAAAACAAGAATCTGTCCGTCACAATAAGGGCCTGCTCCTATTCCTAAGGTAGGTATTTTGATCTTTTCTGTTATGATTCGAGCCACTTGTGCTGGAACACACTCCAAAACCATAGAAAACACTCCTGCCCTCTCCAGATTTAAGGCATCCGTAACGATTTTTTTGGCTTCCTCGATTTCCTTCCCCTTTACCTTATATTGGCCTATATGATGTATAGATTGAGGCGTAAGTCCTATGTGTCCCATTACTGGAATTTCTGCTTCCACTAGAGTTTCAATCAGTTTTAATCTCCTTTTTGAGGCTCCTTCAATCTTAACCGCTTTTGTGCCTGCTTCTTTTAAAAATCGAGAAGCATTGAAAACAGACTCTTCGATTGTAAGGTGGAAGGAAAAATAAGGCATATCTCCCACGACAAGTGCTCTTTTCGAAGCCCTCACCACAGGTTTAGCATGGTGAATCATTTCTTCCATGGTGACAGGGATCGTGTTTTCATAGCCTAAAACCACCATCCCTAACGAGTCTCCGACAAGGATGAGATCTATTCCAGCTTCATCAATTATTTTTGCAATAGGAAAATCATAAGCTGTTAAGGCCACAATTTTCTCTTTCTTTTCTTTTTTTGCTTGAAGTGAGGGGATTGTTAAAATTTCTATTGAATCATTAGACATGATAAATCCTTTCTCCCCATCTCGCCTCTAATATCAAGATTGAGGTAAAGTCATCTGGCACCGTTCATTAACGGCCTCTTTGAGGATAAATCTCGCTATTTATCTTCCTTTGACTCTTTATTTGTCCTGCTAAGGGGGACATAGTAAAGAGGACTCTTTTTCATTTCCTTGATTTTATCCGCAATATCCATTATATCCTCTTCACGGCTAAAATCCAAATCATCAACCTTAATCACCAGCAAAGGGGTTGCTTCGTAGTTAAAGAAAAAATAATCAAAGGCCTCTAGGATATCCTGTAAATATTTCTCCGAAATATTTTTTTCCAAAGCACTCCCCTCTTTTGCGATCCTTTTTAATAGGCTTTGCAAAGAAATCTGAAGATAAATCGCCAAATCAGGCTTTGATACTCTTTCAGACAATATGCTGTAAATTCTCTCGTAGATGACAAGCTCATCATCGGTAAGTGTTTGATAGGCATATATTTTATCTTTTTCCAAAAGATAATCGCAGATGATTCTCTCCTCGAATAAATCCCTTTGCATTAGCCTTTGTTGCTGGTGATATCTATTCACCAAAAAGACAAGTTGAGCAAGAAAGGCAGCTCCTTCTTTTTCATCATAAAAATCTTTAAGATAAGGATTTTCGATCCTATCAAAAACAACTCTTCCTCCCATCTTTTGGGCCAAGAGATTAGCTAATTTTGTTTTTCCGGATTTAGGAATCCCATCGATGGCAATATGCTTAAAAGTGATTTTATCCTTATTCACCATCTCTTTTTCCAAAACAAAAAGGCAGGTTAAAAATAACGTATCAGATGAGATAAGTCAATTCAAAATGGGATCACACTGATAGCCATCAGAGATTTTCTGATTTATTTTTCTTTCATAAACGGATACTGGTAATTTTTTGGAGGATTCAGATTCTCCTTAACCGTACGTGCACTCGTCCAACGAAGAAGATTCAAATAAGAACCTGCTTTATCGTTGGTCCCTGAACCCCTTGCCCCTCCAAAAGGCTGCTGGCTGACAACTGCCCCTGTAGGCTTGTCATTGATATAAAAGTTACCAGCTGAATGACGAAGGGCAGTTTGGGCATCGATTATAGCCCTGCGGTCATTGGCAAAGATCGACCCTGTCAATCCATAAGGCGAAGTCTCGTCGCAAACAGCCAGTGTTTCTTTGAATTCAGTTTCAGGATAAATATAGATGGTGAGCACAGGACCGAAAATTTCTTCTTCCATCAGTTTATGTTTTGGATTGGTGACAACAACCACGGTGGGCTCTATGAAATAGCCCTTTGAATCATCATAGTTTCCCCCATAGATGATTTCTGCCTCGCTTGATTTTTTCGCATATTCAATATATTCAACAATGCTGTCATAAGCCAATTTATCGATTATGGCTCCCATAAAATTCGTAAAATCTGTCACATCGCCCATCTTAATGGTCTTGATCTCATCCAACATTCTTTGCTTAAGAGACGGCCAGAGATTCGAAGGGATGTAAGCCCGACTGGCTGCTGAGCATTTTTGTCCCTGATACTCGAAAGCTCCTCTTAACAAAGCCGTAAGCACTGCCTCGGGTTCAGCCGAAGCATGAACAAAAATAAAATCTTTGCCTCCGGTCTCCCCTACAATCCTGGGATAGCTTCTGTAATTCATGATACTAGCTCCGATGGTCTTCCACATCGACTGGAAAACAACAGTGCTGCCTGTGAAATGAATACCAGCCAAATCCGGTTTTTCCAAAACAGGATCTCCCACATAGCGGCCAGGGCCAGGGATAAAGTTGATCACACCATCAGGCAATCCCGCCTCTTTCCAAAGCTCCTTAAGAAAATAGGCGGAGTAAACAGCCGAAGAAGCAGGTTTCCACAAAACACAATTTCCCATCATAGCTGGAGAGGTCGGCAAGTTGCCTGTGATCGCTGTAAAATTAAAGGGAGTGACGGCAAAAACGAATCCCTCTAAAGCCCTGTATTCCATATAATTCCAGGTCGATGGAGAAGAATCAGGCTGCTGGGTGTAAATCCGGCTCATGTAATAAGGGTTGAAACGGTAGAAATCTATCAATTCGCAGGCTGAATCTATTTCTGCTTGGTAGGCAGTTTTTGACTGCACGAGCATGGTTGCTGCGTTTAAAATGTAACGATACTTGGTAGCCAGTAATTCTGCCGCCCGGAGAAAGACAGAAGCACGAGAGACCCAGTCCATCTCCGACCAATCTTTCCATGCTTTTTTAGCTGCCTCCACTGCTTTATCTATTTCATCTGGCCCAGCTTTATGATAACGAGCCAAGATATGTTTGTGGTCATGAGGACATCGGCAGTCGGCCAAATTTCCTGTGTGGACTTCTTTCCCCCCGATAATAAGAGGAATCTCTATCTCTTCACTCAACATCTTCTTCAGTTGCGCCTTTAGAGCTTCTCTCTCTGGAGACCCAGGAGCATAGTTATAGATTTTTTCATTGGAAGGAATAGGAACCCTTACAATAGCATTCGTCATATTTTCCTCCTTATTTTAATAAAGGCCAAGCTCTTTATCAATTCCCTGCATGGCTTCTAAACATATGGATATGAACTCATCCAGGTCAAGGCCGATATTCTTAATTTGCTCGATTTCTTCCCTTTTTACTCCTCTCGCAAAGCTTTTTTCTTTATATCTTCTTTTTACAAAGCCAAGATCAACTTCCTTAAGCTTTTTACTGGGATGCATCAAAGTCGCAGCAATAATCAAACCTGTCAATGGGTCAATGGAAAATATTGCCCAATCCATCTCCCTCTGACAAGGAACTTGCGCTGCATGGGCCTGAATAGCATGAATGACTTCTGGATTTATCCCCATTTCTTTCAAAATCTTCACTGTCTCTGTGGTATGAAGCTCAGGACTCTTCTCTGTTATCTCATAATCAAGGTCATGTAATATTCCAGCTAGGCCCCACTTCTCCCCATCTTGGTTGAGATGGGAAGCAAGAGCTCTCATACACGCTTCCACTGCTAAAGAATGTTTCACAAGATTCTTGTTTTTAAGGTGCTTTTGGACAATTTCTAAAGCTTGTTCTCTCTCCATATTTATTCCTCCTTTCTTTTTTAATGAGTTCCAAAATTATCTTATTTCGGCTCTTTTGGCCTTTTACCTTCATAGAACTATCATTGAGATATGTCAATCGATATTTTACGCCTAACGAAACTAAGCCATCTCATCTCAAAGTTTTTTTATTATCCTCCCATAGCGCTAATAAAAATTTTAAGCCAATATATCAGAAACAAGGTCATATTTTTAAATATTTTTTCTATAAGTTCCTTATCTATTTTTTCCTTTATCACAAAAGAAATTCTAGTATCAACCATTTCTTTCTCATCAACAACCT
>JAUWYH010000151.1 GCA_030615975.1 Candidatus Aminicenantota bacterium | reverse complement strand
TTTTAAATTTCTCCTTTATCTTTTTCTTCAAGGAGAAGAAGCAAGTAAAAAAAATCAAACCTACCTTCCTCCCGAAGATGGGTTTAGAAGGTTTATGGGAGGTTTCCTGACTCTCGGATCATCCTCATTCCAGGCCTGCCCGTCCTTTGTGTGGGGCAGTGGCTTTTTCTGGAATTCGTTCCCGATTACAGTAGCGGGGGCTGTGTCCGCTTTTCACGGACTTCCAATCCCATTAAACCTGAATACTCGATTGTCAAAGAAAGAAAAAATTCGTTTTTAATGTAATAAAATGTTTGCATTATTGTCAAGTTTTTTATTTCTATAGAAGAAGGCTGTCCTTTTTCTTGGGAAAAATGGACAGCCTAAAGGGGATGAATTAATGGGTAATGGGATTTATGTTAAAACCCTCGATAAAAGGAGGGACAAAAAGGAGGGGTTTTTTCGTTCTGTTATCTTTCATTATTCTTTTTAACCTCTTTATATAGATATACGTAAGAAACACAAAAAAAGTTGCAAAATTGGTTGAAAAAATATTTAACATAAAAGAAGTTTGTTGTTTTTATTGATTTTCCCCCTTTTTTATAAAACAATATTATAACATAATTTATAAACAAATTGCAACAAATTTTTTCTAATTTCTTAAAATTCGCTGTTTAGAGCCTTTTTTGCACGTTTTTTGCCTTATATTCACCTGTTCTGACAGTTTTTCTGGATAAATAAAAAAATTGGACATTTTTCTCGAGGTTTTTGACTATTCGAAAGATATTTTTTAGAATGAGCTAATACTCTGATTTTAGAGTGAAGCGCATTCTTATTGAATAAAAAGGAGCACGAAGATGAACAAGGAGGAATTCAAAAATTTTGGTTATAAGTTCGTCGATTGGGTAGCTGATTACTTAAGCGAAGTTGGAAAGCATCCTGTTTGTTCTCCATTGATTCCCGGCCAAGTTCGAAGCAAACTTCCTTCTCAAGCTCCTAAGAAGGGAGAATCGATGGAGAAGCTATTTAAGGATTTTCAAAAAAAAATACTTCCAGGTTTAGCTCATTGGCAGCATCCTTCCTGGTTCGCTTATTTTCCTGCCAATAATAGTCCTTCTTCCATTCTGGCCGAACTGCTGACTGCAGGCATTGGCGCCCAGTGTATGATATGGAAGACATCTCCTGCAGCGGCTGAACTGGAGGAGGTTGTCTTGGAATGGCTCCGTAAGATGCTCAGCCTTCCTGAGAGGATGTCAGGAGTTATACAGGATACAGCTTCCACTGCAACACTCGTGGCCCTGCTTACAGCCAGAGAAAGAGCTACAAATTTTGAATCAAATAAGAATGGGCTGAAGAAGCCTCTGGTAGTCTACGCTTCAGAAGAAGCTCATTCAAGTGTGGAGAAAGGAGCTAAAATTGCAGGCTATGGTAAAGAGAACATCCGTTACATCCCAACGGATGAAGCTTTTGCGATGATCCCTTCCAAGCTTGAAGAGGCTGTGGTTGAGGATAGAGACCGTGGTTTGCAGCCAGCCTGTGTTGTCGCTACTCTTGGGACCACTTCTTCTACTGCCATAGACCCGTTATCTCCGATAGGAAAGATCTGTCAGAAGGAACGCCTTTGGCTCCATGTGGATGCTGCTTTTGCCGGGACGGCGGCTATTCTTCCTGAGAAGAGATGGATGCTGGAGGGAGCAGAGTATATGGACTCTTTTGTCTTTAATCCTCATAAATGGATGCTGACAAACTTTGACTGTTCCGCCTATTATGTCAGAGATCCTGCTTCTCTGATTCGCACTTTTGAAATTCATCCTGAATATTTAAAAACAGGAGTGGATGCTGAAGTGAAAAACTTCCGAGACTGGGGGATTCAGCTAGGCAGAAGGTTTAGAGCCCTGAAGCTCTGGTTTGTGATCCGTTCTTACGGGGTAGAAGGACTGCAGAAAATAATCAGGGAGCATATCTGGCTGGCTCAGAAGTTTAAAGATTGGGTGGAAAAGCATGACTGTTTTGAGCTTATGGCTCCAGTGAATCTCAGTCTGGTTTGTTTCAGGCTGAATGATGGACGGGGAGAGGAGGATTTGAACAGGCTTAATCAAGAATTTCTGGAAAGGCTTAACCGGAGCGGCAAAGTCTTTTTAACACATACCACTCTAAGAGGGAAATATGTGCTGCGGATGGCTATAGGACAGAGAACAACAGAGGAGAAGCATGTGAGAGAAGCCTGGGAGTTAATGTTATCCACAGCAGAGGAGATACTGAAATAATCTTTTTCTATTCCTTGGCTTCAGTGCTTTGAGCTATTCTGTTTCTGGTAAACCCTTTTTCTGGAAGAACTCAGAAGCAGGAGCAATCCTCACTTTTTCATGCTTAACGTCGGGAGGAAAAGTCTGAATGATAAGGTCTTCCTGCAGGACTTCTTCTGGCATGTTTGGATTGGCATAGGTTATCGGGGAGGGGGTGTTAGCCACCAATGCCTCTTTCAAGCTTTTGGCGTCCTCGGTAATGAGGGCAATATAGAGGTTTTCAAAATTCAAATATTTTTTTATGGCACGATTGACATCTTCATGGGTGATATTGGGGAGTCTTTTCTGGACTTCAGCCAGAAAATCTTCGTAACCATAGTATTTGGAGTCCATCTTCCAGCCAAGTCTTTCTCCCAGGTTTTGAGCATAAAGCTTGGTGTAATTGAGTAAGTATGTTCGTGTTATTTCGAATCTTTCTTTTGGGATGCCTTCTTCGATAAGTTTTTTAAGCTCTCTTAAGGCTTGACGGAGGACAAAATGGCGATTGGAATTGGCCAAAGGTCGAATCCAGATCGAAAAGTACTGTTGCTGACGGCAGTAGTTTGTTGTTGGGTATTTACGCCGTCCTTGAATAAAATGTTCAATGTAGGCGTAATCGCCGTAATTCTGTCCTCTTTCCTCCCTAATTTTTTGAAAAAGGAGAGAAAGATGCTGTCTGTGTTCTCCAAAATGGGAGCCCGCGATCCATAAGGCAAAAAAATCGTCATCAGCCCTGGATATGGAAATAGGAAATCCCATCGAAATGGCTGTGGCTGGAGTCTTTTTTTCGGCAATAAAGATTTCTAGGCCTTCTGGCATCCGTTGCTCGGGCAATTCCAACCGAGGGGTGTAGTCTTCAGGAAGAGTGGAGAAGTCTTCTATCACCTTTTGGAGAAAATCAGAAGCATGGCCTCCTGCAAGGCCTATCGTTATATTTCCCTGGACGAAATGTTGTTTGTAGAAAGTCCTTACATCATCTAATGTCAGACTTTTGAGAGTCTCTATTGTTCCTGCCTCGTGTGAGCCATAAGGATGCCCTTCGTACATAATCAAGTTCAGGATTTCCTTTCCAAATTGCTCATCCATGTTCCCGACCAAAGTTTTTCCCAGAAAGTTTAACTGGTTGGTTTTTATGCGGATAAAGTCTTCTTCGCGAAAGCCAGGATCGAGAAGCATATCTTTGAAGATAGCATAATATTTTTCCAGATTGTCTGTATGAATCGTTCCAGTGAAAACTGACATCTCTTTGTCTACTCGAAGACCGACAGAAGCAGCCATAGGATAGAACTTCTTTTGGATTTCTTTAAAAGTCAGACTTTTGCTCCCTCCGTTGGCCAGCATGCTGAAGGTGAGTTGGCAGAGGCCTTGTTTTCCTGGAGGATCGTTTACAGAACCTGTATTCAGAAGGATTCTGAAACTTAAAAGAGGATTTCCTTCTACAGGAAGAAGTTCCGAGGAAAGTTTGTTCGGTGTTTCTTTGGCACAGGAGATAATAATGAATGAAATACATAAAACAAATATTCCTAAAAAACAGTATTTGCTATTTTTTTTCATTTTGCTTTCCCTCCTAATAAGGTCACCACGGTGCTGTTGGTTTTCTCGAAGTGTTTTTTTGCCATTTCCTGGATGTCCTGAGGAGTGACTTTTTCGTAGAGGTTAAAGAGTTTGTTTACAGTGCCCGGGTCTGTGGTCAGGTTGATGTAGAGGGCGAGGCTGCTGGCGACCCCGTCTGTTGTACCTAATCTACGGGCAAAAGAATATTTGAGATTGGACTTGACATCGGCTAAAAGTTCTTCATCCACAGGTTCTTTTTTAACTCTTTCCAGCTCTTTGAATATTTCTTCTTCTACATAGGGGAGATCTTTATCTTTTTTTACGATGGAGTTAAAGGTCAAAAGATAAGGATCACGGCGGTCCGAGAAACTGGCGTTAAGGGTGAGGCATTTTTGCTCTTCGATGACAAGTTTCTGGTAAAGTGGAGAGGAGCGGGAGAAGGCGATTTCAGCAAGAAGATCGAGGGCAGGCTTGTCAATTTTTTCTTCAGAGTAGGCTGGACCATGGAATCCGATGGCAAGGCGGGGAAGAGTTTTTGTC
>JAUWYH010000078.1 GCA_030615975.1 Candidatus Aminicenantota bacterium | reverse complement strand
TCCTGCCTTCCTGAGCATTCTGTCTCCAACCACCTGGCTCCCCTTCGCCGCAGCTTTATCACGTCACTCTCAGCTCGACGACTCGCCTGATACCTCAGGCCTAGACTTCGCCATGAATGAGCTGGCTCGTCGGGGATGCCCAGCCGAATCGAGTTCGTTATCCTACAGACTGCTCGTTCACCTCCAGCTGCTTCCCACCCCACCTCACGGTGACGCAGTTGCTTTCGATTACAGGTGCGTGACTCTAACCTGGGGAGGACTTGCACCTCCCTGACATCTATACGCTCACAGGCGCACTCATTCCTGCGAAAGCAGGAATCCAGGCTTGTTCCCGCGGAAGCGGGAAACCAGAAATATGAAAGACTCTTATCCAGATATCTCTAGATTCCCGTTTTCACGGGAATGACATTTTTCTTTTGCCTGGATTCCTGCTTTCGCAGGAATGACATTCTGTAAAAAAGATATTAATTTTTTCAACTAAATGGGAGATGAACCTGAAATTATAAGACAGGTTTTTGGTCACGGAAAAAGGGCTGCTTATTATCTCTTCCAACTTCTTGCGCTTTTTCCAAACGAAATGCTAAAATGATACAAAATCATGAGGTTTTTCTTCACTCAGGACTATCGCCATAAATACAGATATTTCTCTTCTGAACCAATCGCTCAAATTCAGATTAAACTCTCACGCTGGAAAAAAGTCTTGGAGCTAGCTAAAGAAAAACTCATGCTCCTTCCTCAAAAAATCCTCAGACAAGAACAGGCGTTTGGACGGGCATTAAAACTTCAAGAGGATAAAATTCAGATTCTTCATTCAGGACGCCTTGGAGAGAAAAGGATAAGAAGCAAATTTTATTTCTTCCTCCAAAAACAGAGAACAAAACACATACTCCTCCTCATCGGAGAAACTCTTCTCCTTCCAATCAGTGGACTTGCCGCATTCCTTCCTGGGCCTAATGTTTTCTTTGGGGTACTCGCACTCCTAATGATCATCCACTGGCAGGCTTTAAGAGGAATAAACCGGGTGTTAAGAAAAGAATATCAGTTTATTCCTTCCTCTCTTTTCGAAGAATGGGAGATTGCTCTTAATTCTAAAGAAGAAGAAAATTTCTCTTTAATTTTAAAAAAAATTGAAGAAGAATATAATCTCAAGGATATCCATAAAGTGTTGTGGAAATAAAGCACATCAAGCCATCCTCTTGTTTTTTATTTATTTGACAAAATCAAGGTTTTATTTTATCTAATAAGTGTTATGCCGCTTACCTTAAATCAATTTTTACTACTAGTGATCACCATTGCTGCTGTGGTTGCTGTGACTTTTTTGGTTACACTTTTCGTTCAACTCAGAAAGACAGCCAAGCAAGGAGAAGAAACTCTCAGGGAATTGAGAGCGCTTGTCCAGAATCTGAAAGAGACAAACATAAAGGTCAATAATAAAATTGATGACCTAGGGGAGATTGTTGAAGCTTCGAAAAATACTGTGGTCAGCTTATCAGAAATCGCATTTTTTCTGTCAACAAAAATCATCAAGCCTTCATCCAAATATTGGCCTTTTCTTTTTCCGTTTATTCGTCTCGGTTGGCGACATTTAAGGAAGAAAAAACAAAAGGAGGACAAAAATGGCAAATAATAAAGAATCAGGAGCCTTAGAAGTCACATTATCTTTCCTTGTAGGAGCAGCTACTGGTTTTATCCTGGGGATTCTTTTTGCTCCAGCAAGCGGAGAAGAGACCCGAAAGAAAATCCAAGAACAGGCCACTAAGACAGGTGATAAGGCGAAAGAGACCTACGACAAAATCACTCAGGAGGCTGAAAAAGGAATCAAGATTGTAAAGGAAAAAACCTCTGAAGGAATCGAAGCTATAAAAGAGTTTGTAGAGAAAAAGAAGGAAGAAATCGCAAAAAAGGCTCCTGGAATCGCGAAGGAACAAGAAGAAAAAAAATAAAGCCTTCCTAATATATTAAAAATTTCAGTCCGGAAGAAATTTTTTTCCATTCATATCACTTATCTTAAAAAAATTCTGAATGACAGAAACGATAATCACTGAAATCAGAGCAAGAGAAATCTTGGATTCAAGGGGAAATCCAACTATAAGCACTAGTGTCGTCCTGCGTTCAGGAGCAATTGGGAAGGCATCGGTCCCTTCCGGGGCTTCCACAGGCAGCCATGAAGCCCTGGAATTAAGAGATGAAGATCCCTCTCGCTTCTTAGGAAAAGGAGTTCTAAAAGCTGTCTCCCATGTAAGGAATGTTATTGCTCCTGAAATCGTAGGCATGGATGCTATTCGTCAAGAAGAAGTAGATAAGCGACTTTTAGAGCTCGATGGCACCCCCTCTAAAAATAAATTAGGCGCTAATGCTATTCTTTCTGTTTCCATGGCTGTCTCTGATGCAACCTCGAAAGCCACAGGCTTGCCTCTCTATGACTATTTGGGGAAAAGAGAAAATTATCAGTTGCCTGTTCCTCTTATTAACATTCTCAACGGAGGCTCTCACGCTGATAATAACGTTGATATTCAAGAGTTCATGATTGTGCCAGCAGGAAGACCCCATTTTTCTGAAGCTATCAGAGCTGCTGCAGAAACTTTTCATCACCTAAAAAAAATCCTCCGCAATAAAGGATACAGCACGGCTGTAGGAGATGAAGGAGGATTTTCCCCGAATTTAAGATCTAACGAGGAAGCTCTGGATTTGATTCTCGAAAGCATCCAGAAATCTGGCTATAATCCCGGCGTCGACATCTATCTTGCCCTCGATGTGGCTGCTTCTGAATTCTATGCTGATAAAAAATATGTATTCAAAAAGTCCGATGGAACAGAAAAAACAATTGAGCAGATGATTGAATTTTACCAAACATTAGTCGAGAATTATCCTATAATCTCTATAGAAGATGGTTTGGCCGAAGACGACTGGGAAGGCTGGAAAAATATGACAGATGTTTTAGGCCAAAAAATCCAGCTTGTAGGAGATGATATTTTTGTAACCAATCCGGAAAGGCTCAAAAGGGGAGTAGAACAGGGGATAGCAAACTCTATCCTCATCAAATTGAACCAGATTGGAACGCTGAGCGAAACAATCGAGACAATGAATTATGCGCACAAGATGGGTTATTCTACGATAATCTCCCATCGCTCAGGAGAAACTGAAGATACTTTCATTGCCGATCTGAGCGTAGCCATGAACTCCGGCCAAATAAAAACAGGTTCCCTGAGCCGCAGTGAAAGAGTAGCAAAGTACAACAGACTATTAGAAATAGAAGAAGAATTAAAAAATAAAGGAAGTTATGCAGGCCTCCGAGTTTTTGCCGAGTATATCACTTGATTTGAGAAAGTAACCTGGATTATTCACGAGTCGAGATTGCCGCAGATGCAAGGCGCGGCCCATGAAGCTGTGGTCCTCCACCGCGAATGGGCCGTAACGCAGCAGATGCGGTGAGATCGGCTCGCCCAAAGGGTAAAAAATGCCGATTATGATTAAAATAGAATCTAACAAAAAAAGTGACTCCTTTGATCTCGTGAAAAATCATGCTAAAAGAAGATATCATTGAAAATAAATAAAGGTATCGGCAGTTTTTATGAATAATTCAGGTTCATCAATTTTGGCTTACTTCTTTAATATTTCAAGATAAAACTTTAATAGAAAATGCCCTCCGAAAAAGAGAGAAAAGACAAGTTTCTAACATCCTCTCAGATAGAAATCAAAAAAGTTTACAGTGAACAAGATATAGCAGGTTTCGACTCATCTTGCCACTTAGGAAAACCCGGCCAGTATCCTTTCACCAGAGGAATCTACCCCACGATGTACAGAGGAAAATTGTGGACGATGCGGCAATATGCCGGCTACGGCACAGCAAAAGAATCAAACAAAAGATACCGCTTTCTCCTCTCTCAAGGCCAAACCGGGTTAAGTGTTGCCTTCGATCTCCCCACCCAGTTAGGCCTTGATTCCGACCATCCCCAAGCCCACGGTGAAGTGGGCAAAGCAGGTGTAGCCATCGATACAATCGAGGACATGAAAATTCTTTTTAACGATATCCCCCTGGACAAGGTCAGTGTTTCGATGACCATCAACTCCACAGCTGCCATTATTCTGGCAATGTATTTAGCTTTAGCTCGAAAAAAAGGGATTTCATGGAGCAAGCTATCAGGAACTGTACAAAATGACCTTCTAAAAGAGTATATAGCACGAGGAACATACATTTACCCTCCTTCTGCTTCTCTGAAAATTACCTCAGATATTCTTTCCTTTTGCCAAAAAAATGTACCGCGCTGGAATACCATGAGCATCAGCGGTTATCATATCCGAGAAGCAGGAGCCACTGCTGTTCAAGAATTGGCTTTTACCATTGCTAACGCTATAACTTATGTCAAAGCAGCTCTTAAAGCAGGCCTTGATGTGGATACTTTTGCTCCTCGACTTTCTTTTTTCTTCGCTTCCCATAATAATTTTTTCGAGGAGATTGCTAAATTTCGGGCCGCAAGACGAATATGGGCTCGACTCATGAGAGAAAAATTCAAAGCGAAAAATCCTCTTTCTTGGAAATTCAGATTTCATACTCAAACAAGCGGAGTAACCCTTTTAGCTCAACAGCCAGACAATAACATCGCGAGGGTCACCTTTCAGGCTCTTGCCGCAGTCTTGGGAGGGACACAATCCCTCCATACCAATTCAAGAGACGAAGCGCTTGCTCTTCCCAGCGAAGAATCAGCTCAGATTGCCCTTCGCACTCAACAAATCATTGCTCACGAAAGCGGAGTCGCTGACACCGTTGATCCTCTAGGAGGTTCTTATTTCATCGAGTTTTTGACAAATCAGATTGAAGAAAAGGTGGGGGAATACCTTCGGAAAATAGAAGATCTGGGAGGAATGCTCAACGCTATTGAAAAAGGATATGTACAAAAAGAAATTCAAGAAAGTGCCTATACTTACCAAAAAAAGATAGAAAGAAAAGAGCAGATTATCGTCGGGCTTAATGAGTATCTGAATAAGAGAGAAAAAATTCATCTCCGTCTATACTATCCTCCTGAGAAAGTGGAAAAGACCCAGATCGAAAGACTTTGCTCAATCAAAGAAAAAAGATCAAATGAGCAAGTTAAAAATCGATTGGATTCTCTCAAAAGAGCTGTCGAAATAGAAAAAAACCTTCTCCCCCCCATAATTGACGCTGTTAAAGAGATGGCCACTCTTGGGGAAATTTCTTCTGTGCTCAAAGAAGGATACGGAACATATGATGAATCAATTACTATCTAATATAAACGCAGTAAGAGAAGTGTCATTGCGGGCATAACACCATTTACTGCATTATTATTAGTTTCTCTCGTCGTATATGATTTTTGCCTACTAGAGAACTCAAAGTACAAACAAGTTATTTCAATTTCTTGACTTTCCTCTTGGGCAATTCTAAGATAAATCTATGTCAGAAAACAGCAGATTTAAAACAGTGCTCCTCTTTTTCTCTGTTTTCTTCTTCGCTCTCATCTCCAGCGGTGTCGACAAAAACACAGCTATTCTAATAGAAAAGGAAATCGAAAAGCATAAATCTGAAATCATAAAAATCCGTCGTTTCCTCCATATGAATCCAGAATTAAGTAATCAAGAATACCAAACAGCTAAACTCGTGGCTACTAAGCTTATGTCCTTAGGCTTGGAGGTAAAATCTGGAATCGCCAAAACAGGTGTAACAGCCTTGCTTCCCGGCATTCAACAGGGATTTACTGTGGCTCTCAGAGCAGATATGGACGCTCTTCCAATCCAAGAATTAACAGATGTTCCCTATAAATCTTTAATCCCAGGCGTCATGCATGCTTGCGGTCACGACGTCCATACTTCCATCGCTCTTGGGACGGCTATGGTCCTCAATACCCTTAAACAGAAAATCAGGGGAAATATCAAGTTCATCTTTCAGCCTGCAGAAGAAGGTCCTCCTCCAGGGGAAGAAGGCGGGGCATTTCTCATGATAAAAGAAGGGGTTCTTGATGAACCTCCGGTAGGAGCCATTTTCGGCCTCCATGTCTGGCCTGAAAATCTGGGAGAAGTTCTCTTCTCCTCTGGCCCCATAATGGCAAGCGCCGATGGGTTTCAAATCATTATCAAGGGAAAAAGTTCTCACGGAGCCAAGCCCCACGAAGGAATAGATGCCATCACTTTGGCTTCACAAGTTATCCTGAGTATCCAATCTATCGTCAGTCGAAGAATTGACCCTACTGACCCTGCTGTGATCTCTATCGGAAAAATGGAGGGGGGAATAAGATCTAACATCATCGCTGAAGAAGTACGCCTTGAAGGCACTATCAGAACTCTAAGCGATTCCAACAGAAAGAAAATCCCCCAACTCATAGAAAATATAGTCAAGGGAATCACTCATTCCTCTGATGCTGATTACATCTTTTCTTACAAGAAAGGAGCTCCTCCAGTTTACAATCACCCGGAATTGGGAAAACTCATGCTTCCAACGCTTTTAGAGCTTTTGGGGGGAAATAATGTCAAGCAGCTTAAACCTCAGATGGTGGCAGAGGATTTTTCTTATTATTGTCAGAAAATTCCAGGCTTTTTCTTTTTTTTAGGGGTCAAAGACCCAAATCAAGAAACCATGGCCCCACTCCACAGCCCCTATTTTAATCCAGATGAAAGAAGTATTTTCCTGGGAATTAAAATCATGTGTCACCTTCTTTTAGATGGCTTAGAGCATCAAAGCTATCTTGAAAGAAATTCTCAATCTTCTCTTTAAACCATGGCTTTTCCCTTTTTCTTCCTGATCTTATCTCTTATGGCTGGCATCTTGTTTTCTCACTCTCTTTTTTCTTCTCTAGTAGCCTTTGTTTTCTTTCTTGTCTTGAGCCTTTCATTCGCCTGGTTCTTTTTTTTCTTAAATCGGATGAGACTCTCTTTTTCACTTATTCTCCTTTCTACTTTTCTATTAGGAGCAAGTCTCTACACTTCATATGATAAAAATTTCGAAAAAAATCCTCTCCACAGTCTAAAACATAAAGCTTATGCTGATTTTTACGGGACTCTCGCCAAATCTCCATCAAAAGGACAGGATAAAGATTTTCTTTTTT
>JAUWYH010000166.1 GCA_030615975.1 Candidatus Aminicenantota bacterium | reverse complement strand
GCCACCTGAGACGACAAGCACAAAGTCAGGCTTCTCTCGTAGAATTTCCTCTTTTATCCTCGAAACGTCTTCTTTCGGAGAGTTTGGCTGAGCAGATGGAAAGGGCCCCGCAATTTCCAATCCAGAATCGACCAGGGATTCGAAAATATTATGGTAGCTGTGAGGGTCACGCGTTTGCAGATTTGTGATTAAAAGAGCCTTTTTTCCAAAAGGTACTGAGAGTTCGCCGATTCTCTCCAGACAATCGATTCCGTAGATATAGTTTTTTCCCTTGAATTCATCAATAAGCGCTCTTGCCCTTTCTTTAAGCGCATTCATCTTTTTTCCTTTTAACTCCAGATTCAATAATATATCATAAATAAGACTTAAGTAATAAAATTGTTCAAGCTGTGTCATGCTTTTTTTACTTTGCTTTTAGTGTTTTTATTTTTCGTATGGAATTGATTTTTCTTATTGATTTGACATTTCGCATTTATTTAATATTTCGCAGGGATTTGACTTTTCAAACCATGAAAGATTGAAAAAAATGTTTTCCTATCTAATATCTAGTGGGAAACTTCTCCTTTTTATAACATACAGTTATAAATTTTGACGAAAATGGCAATTTTTATTACTTGGAGTTATAAAAAAAGAGCAAATGAACATGGATCTTGGTCTTATCGGCACCATAACCTCTGATGAGATTACGTTTGATTCTGGTCAGACGATCAGAGGACTGGGGGGAGTCCTTTATCAGGCTGCTGTTCTATGTGGCTTGGGAAAAGAAGTGCATCTCTACACAAATCTCGGAGAGGGATTAGTCCACGATGTAGAAAAGATGGTTGAAAACTGGACCACCCTTCGACAAGAAGGAATATGCCAGGTTCCCGGCCCAGGAAACCAGGTTCACCTTCATTATCCAGAAAAAGGGGAGAGAGTTGAAACATTAAGATCTGTGGTTCCACCTTTAAATCCGCGCCAGGTCATAGAAGATATGCATAAGCTGGGAATGCTTATTCTAATCATAAATTCGGGTTTTGATATCGAGCTTTCAGATTGGAGAAAAATAATCGCAGCCGCAAAAATCCCTGTATGGCTGGACGTTCATTCTCTTCCTCTCTCCAGAGAGCTCAATGTTCCCCGAAAGTACCTTCCTTTAACAGAGGGGAAAGATTGGGTAGAGGGAGTAAGCTTCATCCAGGTAAACGAGAAAGAGCTGTCTTCTATGCTCGGTGATCCAGGTAAAACATATTCTGAGGATGGTGCCTTGGCTTTTGGAAAAGAAGCTTTTAATCTGGGCGTTAAGGCGGTTTTTGTAACTATGGGAAAGGAAGGTGTTTTGGTGATGACGCCTGAAGAGTCCAAGAGAATCCGATCGCCTGAGGTCAAGAGCGTAATCGATACCACAGGATGCGGCGATGTTTTTTGTGGAGGTGCGGTCGTGAAACTGGCTGAGGGCCAAGATCCGTTCACGGCAGCATCCTGCGGACTTGAATTAGCCACAAAGGCAGTTAGCATTAAAGGCATAGAGGAATCCTACATACTGGCTCGTCACCACAGGGAGAAGGAAAAGCAGAGCAAGATACTCTAGGAACAAGATATACTGGAACGGGCTGTTGAAGACAGGCAGGAGAAAAGAAACAAGGAGAATAAACAAAGACTTGAGCGGCAGTCGGGTAGAGTCATCATAAAAAGACAGCGTGTAGAATTTTTTGGGCTATGCTTCAGAATAAAGAAAAAGGGGACAGGCTACTTTTTTCATTTAAGCAACGTATCCCTTTTTTCCGTTCTTTTTCCATTTTTAAAGGAGGTTGACAATGGAAAAGATGAAACACTGGTCACCCCCTGATAATTGGCTGAAAATAACCACGATAGATGTTCATACAGAAGGCGAGCCATTGCGGATTATTACCGGAGGTTTTCCTGATGTGCCAGGAGATACTATCCTGGCCCGCCGTGCCTACCTAAAGGAAAACATGGACCACCTTCGAAAAGCTCTTATGTGGGAGCCCAGGGGCCACGCTGACATGTACGGCTGCATCCTGACCCCTCCCGTAACTCCGGAAGCTGACCTCGGTGTCCTATTCATGCATAACGAAGGCTATAGTAGTATGTGTGGTCACGGCATCATTGGCCTGGCAACAGTTGCTCTGGAGACTGGCATTCTGCAAAGGCGCAAGCCTGAAGCCACCGTAAAAATTGATACGCCTGCAGGACTCGTTACTGCTCAAGCCAAAGCGGAAAATGGTCGGGTTAAAAGTGTCTCTTTTCAAAATGTCCCCTCCTTTGTTTTTGCCATGGATAAGGTTGTTCAAGTGCCGGGCCTGGGCAAAGTTAAATATGACATAGCTTTTGGCGGAGCGTTTTATGCCTACGTGAAGGCTGAGGATGTTGGCTTGGTCTGCAAGCCAGAGGCATACCGCGTTCTTATAGAAAAGGGTAGGGCTATCAAACAGGCAGTGATGGAGAGCTTGCCTGTCGTTCACCCCTTTGAAGAGGAATTGAATTTCCTCTATGGAACCATCTTCATCGCTCCTCCCCAAGCTCAAGGGGCGCACAGCCGTAATGTATGCATTTTTGCGGAGGGAGAGGTAGATCGATCTCCTACTGGTACTGGTGTCAGCGGCCGGCTTGCCTTGCTCCGTGCTCGTGGCGAAATTGATCTAAACCAGCCTGTAGTCATCGAGAGCATCATCGGGACGCGCTTTGCCGGGCGGATTGTCGAGACCAGCGCCTTCGGCCCTTACCCTGCAGTCATCCCTGAAGTGGAGGGCTCGGCCTACATCACCGGACGTCACGAATTTTTGATTGACCCGGAAGATCCCCTGCGGGAAGGATTCATCCTCCGCTAAAAAAAGCTAATTATATTCTTTAGGGGCATGATTCTTCTGTAAAAATGGGGCCTGTCCCCAAAAAACCAGGCCCCAAAAAACAAAAATGGGGACAGGCCCCATTTTCTAGCAATTTATTTTGTTTTTGTTTTCCAATCCTAATACCATAATTTCAGTATAACTCGGCAATTTTTATTATATATCTGCGACATGGGGACAAGTCTAATTGCTTAATAGAACTTATTTGAAGAAATATTCTTATTGAAAATAGGAGCGGATAGCTATAGAATACAGTACGAAATTGGGATTATGCTTTTTAATTTTTTTCATTAATTGGGAATCTGAAGCAATGAGAAAAAAAGGATTTTTTGCCTTATTAATTGTGGCAGTAGCAATGGTTTATTTCCTCTGGTGGACTAAGGGAGGAAAAGAGAAGGTTATGGATGTAATCAAGGTTATGGATGTAATGAGAGTATTTAGCAGTACAGAACATGATGTGACAAAGGCGAACTTAACTTCCCTGGCAAAGGGAATTCTTTCTTTTGTGTCCCAAGAAGGAAGAACTCCGACGAGCCTGAAGGAGATCCGGATGTTTTATGATGTATTTGAGGAAATCCCAGATGCCTGGGGAACCAAGTTAAGATACGAGAGGATTTCAGATGAAGATTTCCGTTTAATTTCGGCAGGTAAGGATAAAGTTTTTAGCACATCGGACGATATTGTCATAAAGTTTTAAGCGAAAGAAAGAGGACAAAGCCCATTTTTCCACCATTTTTCCATTTTTAATCAAGGTATAAAACTCTTTTAGAAGAAAAATCCATAAGGTAAAGGTGCCTTACAAAAATTTTCATCTTTTAACCATATAAAATCTTTTGAGATAATGATTTTTATGTTAAAATATAAATAGAAGAGATGAAAGGTCTTCTTAAAAACTCGCATTTTTCAGATTTTCTCCAGCCTTCTCAAATTATTTTCAACCTTAAAGCCAAGGATAAAATTCAGGCTATAGAAGAACTGCTGGATGTTTTAGTCAAGCAAAAGCTTGTCAAAAATAAAAAGCTCATTTTGACCCGGATTATTGATAGAGAAAGACTGGAATCCACAGGGCTCGGGCACAATGTCGCTCTTCCCCATGCCCGTGTGGA
>JAUWYH010000037.1 GCA_030615975.1 Candidatus Aminicenantota bacterium | reverse complement strand
AAGATAACAGGCCGAACATCTTTTAGAAGCTCTGTACCGGCTTTTAAGAGCTCTTCATCAGGGCAATCCAATATGATGCCTTTTGTTGAGCTTTGCTTAACCAGTTGAATAGTCTTAAGAAAGCGCTCCTTATCTTCCGAATCATGGGATATAAAGAATAAGTCTATTTTGAGTTCTTCCCCAACTCGCTCGACATTGTAATTTTCAATCTCTTTTATTTTGGAAAAAAGTTGTTCCTCGTCCTCAGAAGTTCTTAGTTGAATAGCAATTCCGGTCTGATGAAAAAAGGTCTTCTCATGACGAAACATGACCGTTTCATTTCCTATCTCTAATTGTTGTGATCCTCCTATTTTTACTAATCGGATGGGGGGCTCACTTGCAGCACCCAAAGTAGCCTTAGCTTCTTCAGAAGCGTGGGGGCATTCGCTTAATTCAGATTTTTTTTGTGCCAGTTTCATGGCAAATGCCATACAGGTAGGAACCCCACAATCTCCGCAGTTGGTTTTAGGTAATAATTTAAATATGTCTAAGCCGGATAATGCCATGCTTTATCTCCGCCTTTTGAACCATACATTTCATCAATGTTCCTTCTTACAACTTCTGCCGCCTTGGGATGATACATGATGAGCAGTTCCGCTCCAGACAATAATAAACTCATTGCAGTTGCGATTTCCCAATATGCGCTCCGTAATTCCTGATCACCCCACTCAGGGTAATTTTCTTTGGAAACTCTAGCCTCTTTTACTCTGGAACTTTCATAGCCAGGATTAATTAGCATCGGGAATGCAAGCATTTTATCACCGCCTAAACCGTCATTGCGAATTCGTTCCATAATTGAATAGGTGTATTCCAGGCCGTATCCCAATGTCCCTGTCAAAGGATCCACTACAATTTTTTCCGCAGGAAAATTCATATCTGTTAAAAGAATATTCAGTTGTTTGGCGAGGTTGACATCTATAGGTGATTGAGCCACAAGTGTATGATTATATGCAATACAGACAGCTGCGATGGTTTTATAATTGTCTGTTTCAACATAATTTATCAGACAATTCTCACCTTCTGCGGTTTCGCAGACTTTTTTCATGACTTCATTGATTTTTTCAAAATGGCTATGACCTGAGATGATAATTGGCACACTTATGCTTTTTAGCACTTGTTTGACTATCTCTGCTGCTTCATCTGCGCTTTTGTTGCCTTTTTCTGGATGGGTTCCTTCGAGGCGTACACTTATGAGTTCTGCCCCATATTCTTCCACACACTTCTTTGCCATATCAGCGGGATTATCGATGACATTGCAGTAATAGTCCATTAAAGAATCCGGATATTTTGCTGGAACCTTATCAAAAACCTCCATAGCTAAAACTGGACGATGAGGATGTTCACCTTCAAAAAAATGAAAGGGGAGAGCTGTGCTTCCACCAATAGTGATCGTATGGGAACGCGTGCCTCCTTGCTTTGTGGTTGCACCAATTGTCACTTCAGCAATTTTTCCTGCATTCGTTTCTTTAGGAATTTCAAAATTCATGGCTTGACCTTTCCTGTTCTTTCATAATTCAAGTTTTTTCATGAGTTGATCCACAGCCTGATAGGCTTTTGATTTTAGCATGATGTTCCAAATCGGATTTCCATCCTGATCCATTTTTAGTAATGTTTCGTCTTCAGGAATCAAATGGAGAAGTTTTAATCCCTCTTCTTCAACAGCCTTTTTTACTGGCTTGGGTATGGAATCAAACACTCTATTCAGAATTAAGTATTTTTCTTTTACTCTGGCTTCAAGCTCCTTAAGCAGCCGGCTGATTTTTCCGGCGGCCTGGATTCCCCTAATAAAAGGGTCAGATACGATAAGCAAAATGTCAATACTCTGCCTCGTCCGACGGCTTAGGTGTTCCATTCCTGCTTCATTATCAATAACCACAAAATCATAATTCTCGCCCAAGGTATTTAAAATGTCTCGTAACAAGTTGTTAGCATAACAGTAACATCCAGAGCCCTCTGGACGTCCCATTGTTATAAGATCAAAGGCCCGTGTCTCAACAAGACTGGATTGAATTTTATATTCGAGGAATTGCTGTTTCGTCATCCCTCCTGGAAGATTATTGACCTTAGATTTCATTTCCTCCCTGATGGCGCCAATTGTCTCTTTGAGTTGCACTCCGAGTAAATCGTTAAGATTAACATTTGAATCAGCATCTACAGCAAGAATCGATTGAGAAACATTTTCACTCAGCCAGCGTAAAATCAAAGCCGCAATTGTGGATTTACCCGTACCACCTTTGCCTGAAATGGCTATTGTTTTCATAGTCTCCTAAAGCCTCTAAAATAGGGGCGCCATGGAAAGCGCTGGATGATTCATTTTAGTAATATATTTAAAAACTTCTTCTTCGGTTATAGCTGCTGTCTCGTCAGCGATTTTGTCATAAAAATTTTCTATGCCTTCTCGTTCACCTATTTCCCGAAGGACTGGCTCCATTTCTTCTTTGAGATTCCTGTTCATCCACACAATGCGCTTGGCACCGCCTTCAGCGCTTATGAATTTTTTGCTCCAGATATATTGTTTACTGTGGCCAATGAATCCCGGTGTTTGGACTCCACCGCCGACTGTTCCAGCCATTGTAGAAAATTTCATTCCAATGGGAGTCATGCCAGCATAATCGCGATAAACAGTCATTATTCCATTTGTCGAAGGCAAAACGCAGGAGATGCATTCAAAACATCCACAAGAGGTCATGGGGTGTTCAACGATACTATAGGCATTAAAGAACTCCAGTGTTTTGTGCGAGCTGTTAAAAACAAACTCATTGATATCCTCCCACTGACCTTTCACTCCATCAATAACCTTACCTTTTTTCACCGGCTGATTGGGTCCTGTAGGACTTATCTGATAGGCTGCCTTTCCGTCTAACCAGTTATAGGCACCACATAATCCAGAGCGTTCAGGAGTGATGATACAGACGTGATTTGGGGCAAACGATTGGCACAATGCACATGAATAAAAAGTATCCACTGCTTCATCTGTCATATCGGCCAGGCGGGCATCCCGTTGGTAATAGACTTTGCGGGCCACATTTATGAGTTCAAGAATCTCTTTTTCACGGGTATAAATTTTTATCTGTACTTTATCAAAAATCTTTCCGTATTCTCCATGCAATTTGGCATGAAGTATAGAACCAAAGTGTTTGAATTTAAATCCCTTTTGCTTCGCTTCCTTGCTGATGCGAACCCAGTTGATATCCCGCTGCCCCATGTGGAAAACACCGTTGGCACAGTTGATAAAATCATGAATCTGTCGTTCTAGAATCGGCTCAAAATCAGGCAGCATCTCACGCCCGGCAACCTCAACCCAGATGGCAAGGGGAATTTGGCTGCTTTCTTTGACCTCATCAATCTCTGGCCCAATGATTTCGATCTTTCCATCTTCAACTTCATCTAATTCCTTTGATGTCAAAAACTCAAAGCCAGGATTTGGCTGTCCTGCCAGTTCGACATACAAATCCTCCTTTCTGACTCGTTCGCCTTGAAATGCTGGCCCAAAGGGTACTGGTATAGGAACTTTGGTGATAGTGATCTTTAATCCTCTCACTTCAATCGCTTTAGCAACAATTTTTTCATGAGATACAGGGGAAACCACGTGTTCATAGGTGCATATACCCGTGGGTAAAATATTATCGATATCTGTTTCAGCAATAGTGGGAAATCCATAGTTAATAGCACCTGCAGCCTGGGCATGTTTTTCATCATCAACAGGTCCAAAAGCAAGGACAAACGCAAAGACTCTATTTTTGTTATAATGAAGAACTCTTTGGTAATCTCCTGGCTTCGCCCCGCCAAATGAAAGGGCTACTCTGGTTGCAAAGCCCAAGGAATGTATGCAGGCTGTGACATCGGCACCAAAAGGCACAAGCCGTGTTTCCCATCCCATTTGAATACCTTCCTCCTGAAGCTGCTTGGCCATGGATTTACCTTCTGTCTCTGCGGACATGAACACATAGAGATTTTTTTCCTGAAGTTCACGGGCGATCTTTACAGCAATTTCATTCGAAGGACAATAGCCGACACAAACAGCAAATCCAGGAGCAGTACCATCAACAAACTCAATCCCGCGTTCTCTCATGATCACGTCACTAGCTGCACCAAGCCAGAGGTGTCCTTCTTCAGGATTTGGTTTAGGTAAATAGGGAAGAGGGTCTTGAGTATACTTAACAGCCTCAATAATTTCATCAGCGAATAGGGTAGCCATACCGGCATCGATAGTATGTCCAAGATAGGGCAGCCATAGTTTCTTTTCAGGAATCGGCGGAAGCAATTTTTTGGCTTCCTCCAATAATTCAGTGAGTCCGCCAAGGGTGTCGATTTTTTTTCCTAATATTCCATGAGAGATAGGTAAATAATATCCTGTATTCGGAAATTCGACTTTAGTTTGAGGGCCTTTTTTTTCTATTGCTTTCTTGAGTTCTTTTTCAGCACGAGTGACTAACTTGTGAGCTCCACGAATAGCTCTTGTAGCAATGAGTTTTGACATAGCCTTGACCTTTTGTTTTACTTCTTAGACCTCTAATCCTCTCCTCATTTCCATATCATAAAGCACCCGTTCTTTGGCTTTACTGATACCCAGTTTTTCCCGTTTTTTGTTTATGTGATTTATAATCAATCCTGCCATCTTTTTGATATCAGGCTCAGCCGCCCACATGCCGCCAAAAAGACCTTCAAATTCTTCAAATATGTGCCGGCAAAATACTTGACTTCCTTGGACCGGAAGCCCGATACCAAACACGGTAAACACTCCGGAGGCAACAAAATATTGTCCGATAGATATGGCCTTTTCGCTCATCCATTCTGGGGCAGCCCCCGCCACTGGAAGGTCACTGATATCCTTTCCTAAGCCGCCAATTTTAGCCATTTCAGATAAAGCAATAAGAATACGGCTGTTATCTACACAGGAACCTGAATGAAGTACTGGCGGCATACCGACTGCATTACAGACTTCTGCTAAGCCTTTTCCGGCGTATTTATCGGCAGATTCTGGTAAAAGAAATCCAGCCTTGGCACAGGCAATTGCTGAACATCCGGTCTGAACCACTAAAATATCATTGGCAATGAGTTCTTCTACTAAACTCACATGACCTTGGTCATGAGTCACCTTGGGGTTGCAACAGCCGACAACACCTGCTACACCCTTGATCCGCCCATTGATGATATTGTCGTTAAGGGGTACATAAGAGCCACGGAAGGTTCCTCCCAACATATAAATAATTGCCTCATGGCTGAATCCAGCAATAAGGTCCATTTTTTCTTTTGGAATATCCACATTTCCTCTATTAGGAAAATTTAAAATCGCTTCCTTGATGATTTTTTTGGCATTTTTAAGAGCATTTTTTTCAGTGAATTCAAGATGTTTGGCCCCTTCAATCTTGGCTTTTGTAGATGTTGTGATGAGTTGAGTATGGTAACATTTACAGACTTCTGACAAGGAGGGCATGATGCACTGGACATCTACGACCATAGCTTCCACAGCTCCAGTACTTACAGCCAGTTCCTGTTGTAAGATATTGCCTGCAATGGGGACTCCATGGCGCAGGAGAATCTCGTTAGCCGTGCAGCATATACCGGCAAGATTGATCCCTGTCGCACCTTTTGACTTTGCTAAGTCAATTAATTCTTGCTCCTGAGATGCCAGTACTAACATCTCAGAAAGAATGGGTTCGTGTCCGTGGACTATGATGTTGACATCTGTTTCTGAGAGAACGCCCAGGTTCACCTGCCCCCGAAGAGGCGAGGGGGTGCCAAAGAGTATATCTTGGAGTTCAGTAGCAATCATGGAACCGCCCCATCCATCAGCCAAGGCTGTCCTAGCTCCATGGAGCATGATATTACGGTGATCGTGATCAACTCCCATAGTCGTACGGTGCATCATTTCTACGATTTCCCGATCGATACCTCGAGGCACAATTCCGAGCTGGCCCCATCGGGCCTGTCGTGTTTCAGGAGCCATCTTAATAAAAGAAACTTCACCATCTTGCTTGCCAAAATTTTCTAAAACTTTTTCGGCAACTTCAGCGGCAATTTCTTCTTTCGAGCGATCTTGAAAACATATTCCCAAAACTTTTGCAACTTTATTAAGCTTATTGACATCCTTAATGGAATAACTCGAATCAGGATTGTTCGCAGCCAGAAGGAGGGTTTTTGCCACTTCTCTTCCATGATCAGAATGGGCAGCAGCTCCGCCTGCAATCATCCTTGCGAAGTTCCGAGCAACAATAACTTCTGCTGTAGCACCACATACACCTTTTTGTGGTTTTTTACCTGAGGGATTAATACGGCAGGGCCCCATATAACAGTTGTGACAGCAGAGTCCTCGCTCACCAAAGCCACATCGCGGTTTTTGCTGGTCTGAACGGTCCCAGACAGTCTCTAAACTCTTTTGTTTGTTATTCTCAAGCAAATGATTGACTGATCCATCAATACTTTTTTTACTCATCTAATGTACACTATTCCTTCAGTTTATGACTTAAGAACATGAAAATAAAGCTTTCTATTATAATCGTAAGCATTTCATTTTCCGTGATGTTATAGAATACTATAGAACGGAAAAAGAAATGCTTCTCTTATAATATTATTATTGAAAATTTCTCAATGTCGAAGCAATTTACTTAGCTCTGATAATTGGTAAAAGATCTTTTCGGATAACTCAACAGCAAGCGATCCTGTACCGCAACTCGGTGTGAGTAAACACCTTTCCCATATTAAATTTTTATCGATTCCCTTATTCGTAAGACTTTCAATTACTTTCTCTAATTTTTTTACTAAAGACTCTGGAGTTTCTTGATTAATTTTTTCTGAAGTAGGTACTATACCCCAAGCTAAAACACCACCTCTTTCTAAAAATGTCTTAACGTTATCAGGATAATAGCTAATAGTCTCTCCAAATTCATAGGCATCAAAGCTAATGATGTCAACGCCAGCATCAATCAGGATAGTCCATTCAGTGTTGCCGCAACAATGAGTCCCTGCAAGGCTATCTTCTTTATGGATTGCTTCAATGACATCCTTTAATTGATTTACAACATCTGATCGGTTGACACTTACATATGTAGATGAACCAAAAGCTGAAAGAATGGGTTCATCGATAAAACAGATCTGATCACATCCTAAAGACTTGAATTTTCTCAATAGCCACCGTGCCTTCATTTCAGTTCCCTTGACTACAACATCTCTAAACATCTCGTTATAGTAAATGGCTCTTTTATTCTCATCTACTCTTCCCAATCCAACGGTTATGGGTCCAGTTACCTGGCTCTTGAAATATTTGGGAGAAGGACGGTTCTCTTCGGCCAATTTCTTTTCCATCTCATAGATGCCCCGGCTGAATTCATGAGAAATCTTAAAATAATCCAAATTTTCCTCTATGTAATTTTCATAAAACTTTTCAAGTTCGTTCGTAATATCACCTCTGGTGTCAAAAAACATCCTCTTCTTTTCTTCTTCAAAGACAACACAGGGTAATCCTTCACTGAATTGAATTTCCATATTTTCTCTGAAATTCGTTTTGGGTAATTGGGGCCAGATAGGTATTTCCGGAATACTTTTTAAAATAACATCACAAGCTTCAGATGGGTTTTCATGAGGAAGACTGCCAATAGCAGTGGCCATACATTGAGGGTAAAAAGACATGAGTTACCTCCAATACAATATTCATCTGTTCAATAATATCTTAATGTCAAGATGCATATATAGTATTTTATTATTCATTTTTTGTAATATTATGCTAATTTTATTAATTTTAAATAAATATTTTATAAAAATTCATATTGAGGAATTAAAGTGCTTGATAGATATTATTAAATTCCTCTTTTAATTCCTCATCTAACAATTCAATCAAGGGTTTTTGTTGTAAGTCTGCATCTCGGATTATTTCATGATAGGAAATCATTCCCAGGACCTGATCTTGAGAAAATTGTTTACTGATCCAGACTTTTTGCTGTTCATCTTGTATTTTATTTCCAATAATCCCAAAAAATTGAATTCCTATTTCTTTGGCCATTTTCATGATTGTTTCAGCAGTACTTATACTGCGAGAGCCGGGTTCCACAGTTATTAACATCTTATCGATCGATCGGGCTGTAGCTCTTCCTAAATGTTCGATGCCAGCTTCCATATCTACTATAACCACATCATTGCGGTTAAGTATAACTTCAGATAAAAGACTTCGGAGTAGTACATTTTCAGGACAGGCGCAGCCGCTGCCGCCTTTTCGTACAGAACCCATTACCAATAACTTTATTCCACGAAAATGAATATAAAATTTATCGGGAATGTCGCTGACAGTCGGATTCATTTTGAACAGTTGTCCAAATTGCCTTGGACTTGCTCCTGTTCTTTCTTTAATCAATCTACGTTGCTCAGAAATCGGTATTATTGAAGATGCCTGTGATGCTGGAACTCCGATTGCAGAGGCTAAATTGGCATCAGGATCTGCATCTACTGCTAATACTTTATACCCATTATTGTTAAAATAATGAGCTAAAATACCAGCTATGGTTGATTTACCCGTTCCACCTTTACCGGCAATTGCTAATTTCATAATTATCCCCTTTATTTACTCATCAAATCATACTTTTTAATCTCTAAATTTTTAAACTCTAAGGCCTCTATGAAATATTTTTGAAATAACGGATTCGTTGCCAGCGAAAAATATTGAATTTTTTTGACTAAAGACTCAATCTTTTTACGTGCTGGTTTAGAAAGCAATAAAACTTTTGCCCCAGCAAGTGATGCATTCCCAATAAAAATTATTTTATCCTCACTGATTTGAGGCAAAAGGCCGATTTTTTTACTATTTTTTATATTTAAATAATTACCGAATGCACCTGCAATGAATATACCATCCAACTGTTCTAGTTTTAAATTATTCTTCAATAAAACCATTCTGATCCCACTCGCTATGGCAGCAATTGCCAGCTGCATTTCTCTAACATCTTTTTGATTTATATATATATGATCAGTAATCTGAATCTTTTTTGTTTTATTTTTGATCTTGCCTTTAGCGGTGATTATCCCTTTATCTAAAAAGACTGAGAGCAAATCAATAAGACCTGTACCACAGATACCTATTGCAGGTTTGTTTTTTATAGTGTGCAAAACCAACCTTTGTTTATATTCTGCCTTATATATTGCGCCCGGTAGCGCTAACATTCCGCTGCTGATATTCATTCCTTCGAATGCCGGGCCTGCTGCTGTTGAGGCGGTAACAAATTTTTCTTTTGTTTTTAATACGATTTCTCCATTTGTGCCTAAATCAATAAACAAATAGTTCCCTTTTCTTTTTCCTACATCAGCAGCAATGAGTCCTGCAGATATATCGCCTCCGACAAAGCTTTTAATGTTTGGCACGATATAGACTTTTCCATATTTACTTATTTTGAATCCTAAATCATGCGAGGACAGTTCAGATAAACGAGTAAAAACAGAGTGAAATGGGGCCACAGCAAGGGTTTTTACTGGTATACCCAGAAGGAAATGATTCATGGATGTATTTCCAGCTAAAACAATTTCATAGACAAAAGAATGATCTATTTTATTTCTTTCTAGAATTTGACGAATCATTTCGTTTAATGTATTTAAAATAGAATTTTTCAGTTTCGCTAAATTTTTTAAATCCAAAAAAGCAAAACTTATTCTTGAAATGACATCAGAGCCATATTTTATCTGGTTATTGGGTGACGTTTGAATATCGATACTTTTTCCCGTGTTTAAATCTAACAATTCGACCACCACAGTGGTTGTTCCCACATCAATGGCTATTCCAAAATTTTTGCTTAATGTGTCGTTTGGTTCAATACTCAATATCTCCCTGTCATTGTACAGAGTGGTAGTTATAAAAAATTTGCTATGCTCCAGAAGATCTGGCATTTTTTTTAATAAGTCTAAATGAATAATTAACTTCTTTTTCCGAAAATATTTTTCCAATAAATCAAGCAAAGAATATGGAAAACCGATCTCTGGCTTTTTGAGCTTTAGGTAATATTTTTTTACTGGTGGGTTTATTAAAATGAGTGATTTTATACCTGTTTGAAGGATAAATGTTTCCTGAATAACGGATTCTTCAGGAATTTTTATCTCTATATCACCTTCAATCTTGTACAAACAGGCAAGTCTGTGGTTTTTGGCTAATCCCTTCTGTTCAATAAAAAATGCTTCTCTTTCATTCAGAGGCTGAAGCTTTCCTTTTACTATCTCTACAAAACATTTCCCACATAATCCTTTTTTATTGCAATAAACACAAAGATTAATTCCTGTTTCCTG
>JAUWYH010000075.1 GCA_030615975.1 Candidatus Aminicenantota bacterium | reverse complement strand
ATTGCCTGACGATGTTCAGGTATATCCCGGCCATGGTGATCCAACGGTTTTGAAGAAGGAGAAAGACGAGTTTGCTATCTTCTCCTCACGTGCTCACGCTCCCAACCTTTGCGGGGATATACTGTGGCTTTCATCTTAGCTATCCCTCTTACTCCTTTCTGTTCATTATAATTGACCCCAATTTTTTCTTTTGATATAAACCTAAAAAGATGTCAGAAATTGAAAATCAAACATAAAATGTGGATAGTCGCCAATTTCTTTCTCTTTAATTTACAAAAGCATTTATAATAAGATATATTTTGGATATGAAGAATAGAATGATAAAACTTTATTACTGAGAAAAAAATCCCTAAAAAGAGAGGAGAAAAAAATGAAGTTCGAAAAACTATACAAGAAAGCCGTTGAGACAGGAATTCAAAACGATTTAAGGGGAAAAGAAGAAATTAAAAAAATCTTAAAAGAAGAAAAAGAGAAATACAAAAAGCTTAAAGAGGAAGAGGTAGAATACTACGATAAAGATAGGCTTTTCAATCCTTATTCAGATACAAGGGTCTTGAACGGAGACCTAAATATCAACGTGAAGAAAGTTATCGTTGGGATTGACATGGAAATAGGAGAGATCCTTCTGACCTATATTTTAAACAAGGATCTGGATAAAAAAATTGACTTAATCATAGCTCATCATCCTGAAGGTTTTGCTCTCGCCAAATTATATGATGTTATGAAACTGCAGGCAGATTTGCTGGCCAATTATGGAATCACTATCAGTGTTGCTGAACAATTACTGGAAAAAAGAATCAGCGAAATAGAAAGAAGACTGATGCCCATTAATCATAACCGAGCGGTTGACGCTGCCAGAGTTTTGGGAATCCCTATGATGTGCATCCATACCCCTTCTGATAATTGTGTCACAAACTATCTCAAAAAAACATTCGAAAAAAAGAATCCATATAAATTAAGGGACTTAATGAAAATAATAAAGAATATCCCTGAATACAAAAAATTAGCTAAGCTTCAAGTTCCTCCTAAAATAGTAAACGGCTCAGAAGATAACAAATGTGGGAAAATATTTGTTGATATGACAGGCGGTACGGAAGGATCGAAAGAAATCTTTGAAAAATATGCTACAGGCGGCATCAGCACCCTCGTCTGTATGCATTTAAGCGAGGATCATCTTAAAAATGCTAAGAAAGCGAATCTGAATGTTGTGATCGCCGGCCATATTGCCAGCGATATCCTGGGTTTAAATCTCCTGTTTGATGAGGTAGAAAAAGAAGAAAAATTTGAATTTGTCAGCATATCGGGTTTTGAACGAATCAGAAAAAACAGGACTGTGACTCAGTGACTGAGTCATTGATTAATTAGCGAATTAAGTAAGTCCCTTGGGGAAGCGAACTCCAGAAGGTCCGTTCAGGGAACGGACCCTACATTTTTATTTTAGGGGACGGCCCTACATATTTGATTTAGGGGATGGCGCTTTCCAAGTGAATATAACACTCACCAGGAAAAATACTATCCCGGCAAATAAATACATATTTCTGTATCCGTAAAGATCAGAAATCCAGCCGAAATAGATTGAGCCTACCCCCATCCCGATATCGAAAAAAGCCAAATATAGACTTATTGCCAGTCCTTTATTTTCTCGCCCTAAAATATCTATGATGTAGGTGCTGAGAGCAGGAAAAATGAGACCTTGGCCGAAACCTCCGATAAAGCCTGTCAAGACGAACATCCAGAGAGCGTTCACTTGAGAAATCAAGAATAAATTAAAGCTTATGATGCAAACAGCTGGAAAAATAACTTTCTTGCGGCCATATCGATCAGATAAATCACCAATTCCCAGGCGTGTTAGAATGGCTGCAGCAGCGAAGGAGAGAAAAAATGGACCCACCCTTTCAAAAGGTATAGATTTCCCGAACAAAGCTATAAAATAGACAACAGCTCCTCTTACGGCTCCATGGACAATGGGGAGAAAGGATATTAAGAGGATGATCAAGATTGAGATATCTCGCAAGGATTTTGGCTTGTCGAAATGTTTGGAATTGTTTGGCCTAGCAACTTCTTTTGTCGATAAAATACACAAAAGAGAAACCACAAGGAGCGCTAAACTTGTGTTAAAAAGAGCACCGAAACCGAATCGATGAATAACTTCCTCGGCCAGCATAGGACCTAATGCACTGGAGAGAAGACCCGCTATTCCGATTATTCCCATAGAATGAGCTAACCTTTCCACAGGTGCTAAATCTGAACAAATAGTGAGGGTGGCGGTCATGCTCACTCCCCAGCCTAAACCCATCAATGCTCTTAAAATAATCGGCAAATATCCTGCATCATTGATTAAATGAAAGCAGGGTAAAAGCAAAATCAAGAAGCCAATGCCAAAAAGAGATATCTTCTTTCTACCTTTTATATCCACCATCCTTCCTATAAAAGGCCTGATAAAGATGGCCATAAGACTATGAATACCCATGATCAACCCAATCCGGCTTTGGGCAGCGTTAAATTGCTTAAGGAAAAGAGGAAAAAGAAAAAAAAGGGTGATACTCATGAATAAACAGAAATAACCAAAGAGAGCAACTAAAAAATGCCTGGTCCAGATTGTTCTCATTTTTTCTGTGTTTTCCATTTTCCTCAGGAGCTACTAAGCGTTTGTTCTAATTTTAGATTTATTAGTGTATTAAATGCCAGACATTCGGTAAAGGAAAGTTTCAGTTGGAAAGGAGTGCTGGCTGTCTTGGGTATTGGGAAAATAAGCAAAAAGGGGATAATGAAGGAGGGTTGTCAAAACCTTGCACAGCCAGCCAAACAAGATTTTATTTAATTATACCAGAATGATAGAAAAAAGCAATATTTTTTTGAAAAAAATTACTGATTGCTTTGCTCTCAGTCTCTATACATCTTTAATCAAGCCGAAATTTCCTGTTTTTGCAGCCTCAAGGACAGGTCTCATATATTTATTTACCATCTCTCTATTTAAAGGAACTGGCATATTCTTCAGTTTCGTTTCAAGTTGTGGGCTTTTAGCTGCTGTAATAGCTCTTTTTATATGAGACTCACTAAAGCCTGGGATTTCTTTCAGTGTGGTCGGAAATCCTACCCTCTTCTCCAATCTTATCATCCCCTCTGCCATCGCTTCGGCTAACTCTTTTCCTTGAAATTTGGAAACTTTTGGATCAACAAGGTCATACTTTGCGTAAATCTTGCTTAAGATCTTTAGCTGCTGCTGAATGGCAGGAGCGAAGAAGACCGTGTAATAAGGGCTCATAATCGCACATGCCCGGCCATGACTCAATATGTCTACAAGGGAAAAACTGGTAATGTGTGGTCCACTCGTTCCCCCTACCATAATCGCATATCCTCCAAGATCTGTTCCCAATCCCAAGGCTTCTCGACTCTCCATATCTTCTTTATCTTCTAAGGCCTTCTGTATAAAAGCAATAATCAATTCGATACCATTTTTTGCTATTTCGCAAGTCCTATCAAATCTCTCAGGCGAAGCACCAAAGAATACTTCTAAACAATGAGCCATTCCATCAAAAGCCCCATCCAAAGTGAGCTCAGAAGACATTGTCTTTGTAAGCCTATAATCAAACAGTGCTTTTGGAGGAACAATAGCACAATCGATAATCAACTTCTTCTGAGCCGTCTGGATATCTGTTATATTTGAATATTTAGTCAAATGCGCTGCCGAACCAGATGCTGTTTGGACAGGTATAACAGGAATGAGCTCTTTGCCCGTGGTGAGGATCTTCTCAGTGACTTTGCCCACACCAAAGTATTCTCCTATATCACCCTCCAAAACTGAAAGGACAACAGCTGCCTTTGCTGCATCTATACCAGAACCTCCAGCTACAACCAAGACACTATCAGGATTGGCTCTTGACACCTCTTCTGCCAATCTCAAAACATCTTCCTTTGGGGCATTTGGCTTTGCACTGGGGACAGGTCCTGCAATCTCCACTTCTTCCTTGTTTAAAGAATTTATTATAGACAATAAATCTTCCTTGCTTCGCCTTCCCAGATTGGTAATCAACAGGCTTTTTCTGCCAAAAGGCGATACAATCTCACCGATTCTATCTAAGCAATCGACTCCAAAGATATAGCTATCTTCTTTGAATGTCCTTAACAGTTGCCGTGCCCTTTCTTTCAGTTCTTTCATTCGATAAATCTCCCTTCTAAAATATAAAGCGCTAAAATGCTCTATGACTGACAACTACCCCTCGTGCTTTCAGAGCGTCCATGAAGGGCCGGTATAATTCAGCAAAAAAGATATCTTCAGGAAAAAGGCTTCCCTTCTGGGGAATCATGCCAGAAACAATCATCTGAGCGGCAATAGAAGCGGGAAAACATGTCGTCTTGGCCATCGATGTATAGGCTTTTTCTTCATCATAATGGTCTATCATTTCAAACACGTGGGTTTCAGGCTTTCCTGATTTCTTTCCTGATACGACTATCCTCAACAGGGTCGCATCTTTCTCTTTCCCTAATTTCAGCCTGGATTCCAAAAGCATCTCGAGAACCTCTCGCGGAACAACCTCCATGTTCCTAACACTAATGGGTTGGCGAGAAAATAGACCGCATGCCTTGAGAGTGTTAACTCCCTCTGCATGACCCTTTTGGCGAATCGTTTTTTCCCAAAGTTCACCTTTGATTCTCTTTTCCATTGTATAAAGAAGAGAATTCAATCCATCCGTATAAAAGCATTCCATATCTGAAAATGGGAGGTCAAATGAAATGGGCTCCACTCCTGATAAAGGAGGAACCTCTTTTATTTTCCCTTTTTTAAGAATAGAGACTTTTCTCTCATAAAAGTCAAGAAGGCTATCGACTGCATACACAACCCTGTAATTCAGGGGAGGCTTAGGAAAAACAGGATTCCCTCCCACATAAATAAGGGCTTTCTCGGTTTCATCTAAAAGATGGACAGCTCTCCCCACACACACATTCGTGATGCCTGGAGAAACTCCGAGACCAGAAATGAGAGTTATCTCTTTCTTTTTTGCCTGCTCATCATATTTAAGACGCCCCAGAGGACCTTCTCCTACCAGATCGACAAAATGAACGCCTGTATCAACAGATGCTTCCAAAGCCATCAAACTATGCTTATGGAGAAGAGCTGAAAGTACCACATCCTTCCCCTCTAAAATCTCATATCTATGCTTTTTTTCTTCTATATCTCTTTGTAAAGAAATGAGTCTTCTGCTCTTTATGAAATCTGCGGCCTGTTTTAGATGTTTGAGACTGATATCGACAAGAGTAACCCTGTTTTTGGAGTCGGATTCGATGAGGTCTTTGGCCAGCACAATCCCCATCTTCCCTGCTCCCAATACAAGAAAATGGCTCATCTTTTTCTCCTAAAATATTCCTACGACCAAATAGATGACTGAAGCAATGGATGCCACCACTAAGGCATAGGGTAATTGGGTTTTCACATGATCCATATGGTCACATGCGCTGCCTAAAGACGAGAGAACAGTGGTATCGGATAGAGGCGAGCAATGATCTCCAAACACTCCTCCCCCGGCCACAGCAGCAAGCGTTCCTAAAACAAGGGTTGACACCTGTCCTTGACTGAATTCAAATGCCATCGGCACTGCGATGGGAATAATGATGGCAAAAGTCCCCCAGGAAGTGCCTGTGGCAAAACTCACAAATGCGCTAATCAGAAAAATCAGAACAGGTAAAAGGCCAGGAATAAACCACCCTTTGGTTATATCAATGACATACTGGGCAGTTCCCATTTCCCGACTTACATTGTTTATGGCATAGGCAAAAGCCAGGATCAAAACAGCGGGCATGACGCCTTTAATTCCGGCCAGCATAGCTTTCATCAACCCATTCAGCTTGTCAACTCTCTGGAAGAACATAAAAACCCCAAGCACAATCGTAGCTAACATGAAACTGTCCAAAACACGAGCCTGGCCTGTAGCAAAGAAAGTTCCCAGGTTAACAGCAATTACGATAAAAACTGGAGTAAAAAAATTCATCCAGATGTTGGTCCGACCTTTCTCAGAAACAGAAAGATTTGTCAATTCCGAGCTCATCATCGGCACTGAACCAGGGCGAATAACCTGGCCAGTGTCAATAACTCGGCGTTCGGCTCTCCGCATCGGACCAAATTCGGGGATAACCCTCCAAGCAATCAAGGCAACCATTACAACAGATAAAATCGCATAAAAATTAAAGGGAATGGCTTTGATAAAAAGGGACATTGCCGCCTTTTTATTAAGAACAGGGCCAATGCCGATCAGGAGTCCGCTTATATAAACGGCCCAGCCTGTAATCGGAGCCAAGACACACACAGGAGCAGAGGTGGAATCGCAAATATAAGCCAACTTCTCTCTGGATATCTTGGCTTTATCAGTCAGGTTTCGCATTACAGGACCAACGAATAATGGGCTAAAATAATCACTGAAGAAAATGAACAAGCCTAATCCCCACGTCAGAAATTGTGTTTGAGATCTAGACTTTGTAAATGGTTTGACTTTCTGGGAAAACATATCCACTGCTCCACAACGCTGGTAAAAGGCCACGAGAATTCCGATGCATATTTCTATCAGACATACCCACATAAAATCTCGGCTGCCTAATGTTTTAGCCAGAAGCTCCGGAAAGCCAGTAAACCCCTGCCCCATGATGAGCACTCCAACAAAGCAGGCAGCCGCAAGGCTAAAAACAGGTTCCCGTGTCAAAAAAGCCAACAAGATCGCTAGTAAAGGAGGAATTATTGACAGCCATCCATAATTCATGGCTTATTTCTTAAGAGAAAATGAAGAGTTTATCTTATCCAGCCTCTATCATTAAAGCAATAAGATTTTATGGAAAAAGTCAAAAAAATAAAAAATCACCCCCTAAATCATCTTTAGAGACGATTGATTTTTTCTGTCTGTTGTAACAATTTGTAATTAGCCTTGTTTGGCTGGCTGGACAAGGTCCCCTCATTGGGCATTTCACCCACATCCCCTTTTTGCTTGATTACCCAACAGCCAGCATCCTTTGTCTCCCATGTGAGGCTTTAATCCGCCCAGCTGTTTCTTTTCTATACATGAGAACCAGGGCTTATGGTCTTACTTGCTATAACTCAGGTTCATTATTACCTGTAATAAGTAAGGAATCTGGAGAAAATCTTCTGTAGTGAAGGAGATAATTCGGTCATCTTCCAATCTTACTCCAGGA
>JAUWYH010000132.1 GCA_030615975.1 Candidatus Aminicenantota bacterium | reverse complement strand
TCAGAGAGGTCCGGAGAGACAGAAGACACCTGGCTGGCGGATCTCGCCGTGGCGATCAATTCAGGCCAGATAAAAACTGGTGTGACCAGAAGCGAAAGGACATGCAAATACAATCGGCTTTTAAGAATAGAAGAAAGTGATAAATCATTAAAATACGCCGGGCGGCATTTCAGACACCCCTGTTAATTTTGCTTTTGGGATTGGGCCTCGCTGTCATCATTATCTTCATTAAGATAATATCGAATATAGAGGTAATTTTTATGATCCCCCCCACGTCAATATGCCACCCCTAGAGTGATTTTAGCCGTGGAAAACAACCGAAAATTGATCCGGCTAATGTGGAGTTTTTTGACCATATCCAGAAAATAGGCACACCGAATCCCTCCTAGCGGATGAGGAGGGGACTGAAGAGAAGCGTTTTGGGTAAAGGCTTGGTGGGCGATACAGGATTCGAACCTGTGACTTCTACTTCGATAAACCCATGAAGAAAAAGCCGAAAAAGGGGGAGGTTGATTATAAAGAAATCGAGGCTCAGATCAGGGAATGGGAGAGCGAATTCGAAACCGAACTCCGAAATAAGGATACTGGAAAAGATGTGTCAATCAGACGAAATTGGTAAATGGCTTGCCCAAGAAAATCCGACAGCTCTTTGACAATCTGGAGCTGTATGGAGTGACGGCTCCACAAAAAGCTGCCCCTTCTCTCTTTTCATATACTGCATACCGCTGAAAAAAAGTTGCTCTTTGAGTGCTGAAACAGCAGAGTTGCAACAGTCCATCCCCTTTGTTACTATGTTTCTGTAGGTAGAATGAAGTTGGAGATGGAGAAAGAAAAAAGTCGAGTTTGCCTGTGAGAAAGATTCTTCTCTTGAGCTGTTTTGTCTTGGGAGTTTTTTCATCTGCATTTCTGGGGAATCCCATCCCAAAAGCTAAAAACAAGCTCAATGTCCTGCTCATCACGATAGATACACTCAGAGCAGACAGGCTGAGCTGTTATGGCAGCCAAAATCCTAAAACTCCAAACATCGATGCCCTTGCGGATAGAGGGATGCTCTTTGAAAGAGCCTTTGCCAACACCTCCACAACTCTGCCATCTCATGCGAATATCCTCCTTGGCGTAACTCCTAACTATCATGGCGTTCATGAAAATCTAAATTTTGTTGTAAACGAAAAGTTATTAACCTTAGCCGAACACCTCAGGAACAGTGGTTATGCAACAGGGGCGTTCGTGGGCGCTTATCCCCTCGATTCAAGGTTCGGGTTGGCCCAGGGTTTCGATACTTACGATGATCACTACATCCGTACTCACACTAAAATTTTTGCCTCTTTAGAGAGAAGTGCCGAAGATGTGATCAAGGGGGCACTGGAATGGCTGGAAGGTCGAAAATCCCCTTGGTTTCTCTGGATCCATTGTTGGGATCCGCATACCCCGTACGAGCCACCTGAGCCTTTCAAGACTCAATACAAAGAGCATCCCTATGAAGGGGAGGTGGCCTACGTCGATTTAGCCTTGGGAAAGCTCCTTGATCATATGAAAGAGAACAGCCTGTTCGATTCGACTCTCATCATCTTCACGGGAGACCACGGTGAATCATTGGGTCAGCACGGTGAAAAAACTCATGGTTTTTTCGCTTACAACTCGTCCATCTGGATTCCCCTCATCATTTCCTATCCGGAAACCGGCCCGAATCGTGCAGGGCATTATGTCAGTCATATCGATATATTCCCGACCGTATGTGATGTCCTGGGAATCGAGAAGCCTTCGTTCCTCCAAGGAATCTCTCTCCTCCCTGCTTTGAAGGGAAAGAAACTTCCTGAAAGACCTGTCTATTTCGAATCTTTATATCCTTACTACAGCCGGGGATGGGCCCCGCTTGAGGGCTATATTTTCGAGCAGAAAAAATTCATCGACTCTCCCATTCCTGAGTTGTATGATCTGGAGCTTGATTTCGATGAGCTCAACAACCTGGCTGAGCGAAAAAAAATACCCGAACTCAAATCCCAGCTCAAAAAAATCAAGGATAGTCTGACGCCATCCGAGAAAATCGATGCGGCTCAAAAAGTCGACCGGAAAACCCGGGAAAGGCTGGCAAGCCTGGGTTATATCTCCAATGTCCAGGTTATAAAAAAGAAGCATTTTGGCATCCACGATGACGTAAAGATTCTCCTCCCCTATATCAACAAGACAGAGGAAGCTTGGGAGCTGTATAAGGGAGGAAAAGGTGATGAGGGAATCAAGCTATTGAGGAAAATCATAGAGGAAAGAAACAATATGGATTTGGCGTATAAAAGCCTTGCTCTTATCTATGATGCGAAAGGAAACACAAAGGAAGCGATTGCAATCCTGGAGCAAGGACTCGGTGTCCTTCCCTCAAACTACGGAATATTCATCTATTACATGGAGCTGCTCATATCTGCCAAAAAGTATGACAAAGTCATCACCAGTTTCGAAAAAATGAGCATCAGAGAAGCAGAATATGACCCTGCAATTTGGAACAACCTCGGGGTCGCCTATGGCAAGAAAGGGGATTTTGAGGAGGCGATCAAAGCTTTCGAAATGGGCCTTTCTCTCGATGATGAGTTGCCAGGGCTGAACAATAACCTCGCCGATACCTATTATTTGCATGGTCTGCAATTGCATGATTCAGTCGTCTTTTCTCAATGCTTTGAATACTACAAAAAAGCCATAGAGCTCGATTCTCAGTATGCAGCTCCTTACCTGGGCTTAGGTCTCGCATACAGAAAAGTGGGAAATCTGGAAGGCGCTATCTACTGTTGGGGCAAAGTACTGGAAATGATTCCAGATTCTAGCCAGGTTGTTATCGATCTTGCCCAGGTCTATCTGGACACTGGGGATAAGGCTAAGGCATTTGATGTGCTGAGTGACTATAAAAAACAATACTACCATCTCATCCCTTCTGTCGAGAGAGAAAAAATAAAAGCCCTCCTTGAAAAGGCCCGGAAATGATTTCGTATGTGAGCCTGGGATTCTAACTCTGGGGGTGGTACAATGATTGGGGGCAGGTCAGGGGCAGGTCATCTATACAAAGCGCATATTCAAGAACATGAACAAACGAAGAAGGTAATAAATCGGCAAAATCGTCGCGCATGCCTCCCGCTCTTCTATGCGGATAAGCGCTTTTTGTGTTATAATAAATTTGTGGGTATTAAAAAAAATCCTATTTTGCTCCTTCTATTACTGATACTTCAAATAAATTTTCTCAATGCAGCACAGGAATTGGACGATTTCTGGAAGGCATGGTTGGACGAAGTCGAACCGATCATAGCAAAGACAGAGCGCTCTGTGTTCCAGAGTCTACAGGATGAGGAGAGCAGGAAGAGATTTCAGAATCTCTTCTGGCAGGTCCGGGATAACACTCCAGGGACGCCCGAAAATGAATACAGGAATGAATACTATAACCTGCGGCGCTATGCTGAAAACCGCTTGGGGGGAGCTCATTCTGATCGGGGGCGTATCTATCTCATCATGGGTAAACCCTTTGAAGTAAAGAATTTTGCCGGATTTGAAAAGGTTGCCGATTGCGAACTGTGGATCTATCGAGCTGAGGGCCGCTCCGGACTGCCACCTTTGATGTATCTGCTTTTCTACAGACGTGACAACATCGGTGATTATAAGCTCTATTACCCAGGACCTCACTCGAGTCTTGACATCCTCTCGACACGCTATAATCGAGGCGGAATCTCCAATATCAAAGCTTACAAAATCATCCGATCGAGTTTTCCGGAGTTAGCAATGGCGACTCTTTCTGTCATCCCCGAAGAAGCAAATATTGCCTTTGCGGGAAACCTCAATTCTTCGGGACAAGTGATAAGCCAAATCTACACTCTGCCGGAAAGAGAAATGGAAAAAAACTATCTCAAAAATTACACATCTCCCCCTGGAACCATTGACATCAACTTCACAACGAAAGAGATAGCAGGAAAGGCCTTGGTTTCACTCACAGAAAACGACGGAGTTAAATTCTTGAATTACTCTCTAATGCCGGAAACGATTAAAACTTCAGTCACCGAAGAGGGTATTGAAACCGCCCACCTGGTCTTTCATTTGAGAGTTGAAGACAATGTCGGAAAAACAATCTACCAGCAAGAAAATGAGATCCACCTCAGGCTTAATGAGGCAAAAAAAAAGGCTATGCTCGAGAGGAAGTTCACCTTTAACGACTTTGCGCCGATTATCGAAGGAGAATACCTAATAAGCCTGACCTATTCCAATAAAACGAGCGCAGAGTTCTTCGTGTTTAAACAAAAGATCACTGTCAGCGATCAGAAGCTGCTATGTATCTTGGGTTATGAACTTAAAAAGAGAAAACCTGACGTTCTTGTACCATTCAGCTTTGATCAACACAAAATACTCTTCGATCCCCGATTTATCTTTTCGCGCGAGGATTCATTGGAAGGGCTTATTTTATCTGATGAGATGCCTGATCTTTTCCTTTCCTCCATTGACGGGGAAGGCCCTGCGATCAAGATTCAGGACGTTTCAAAACACGGAAGTTTAGTGATTTTTCGGCAGCGATTCGATGGCTTCGCACCTGGATATTACGACCTTATTGTGAAAAAAGCTGGAACAGAGGTCTTTCGCAGAACCCTCTCTGTATTGTCTTTCAAGGTCGAAAAACCTCTTGAATTTGATAGAACCAAAGCTCTCTCCTTCCAGAAGGAGCTGCCTTTTATCCTCGGTCAAGAATATCTAAACAGCGGACAGGTGGACAAAGCCATTGAGTCCTTTCAAAAACTTCCCGAAAATCTATGGAACAGCTCAACACTTCCGGTTGTGGCGCGTGCCTTTTACATCAAGAAAGACTATGCCAGAGTTGTCGAGCTCCTCGAGAGGGACGATGTGATCAAAAACTATTCTGTCCTTCTTCTCCTTGGAAATGCGTCGCTTAAACTTAAAAAACTAGAGAGAGCCGCTCTCTATTTTGAAGAGATTAGAAAATTCGGGGATACGGCCAAGATTAACAAAACTTTAGGC
>JAUWYH010000159.1 GCA_030615975.1 Candidatus Aminicenantota bacterium | reverse complement strand
CAATCAGATTTTTAACGCCATTCTCCATTCGCTCTTCTCAGCGGCTGCGTAACTCGCTCCGCTCAAACATACTCGCCGCCCGACTTTGTCGGGTTCCCTCGAAGAGCGAATTCCGAAGGCTAAATCTTCAATGGTCGCTTCAGCTATTTCCCAAAACATTTTCTAATCTATCATCCTTTCCAAGTAAGAACAGCTTCTATTTAGAGCCTGATCCAACTTTTCTGGCTTTGTTCCCCCAGCTTGGGCAAAATCCGGACGACCTCCTCCTCCGCCGCCTATTAGGGGAGCAATCTTTTTTATGAATTCATTCGCCTTCACTCGCTCGACCAAATCTTTTGTCACAGAGGCCACGAGAAACACTTTTTCTATTGAGGTGGTTCCTAAAACAATAATTCCTGAACCGATTTTTTGCTTGAGAGAATCAGCCAGTTCTCTGAGCTCAGCATTCGACAATCCCTCTACTCTTTGAATGACAACAGAGATTCCTTTTACTTTCTTAATATTTTCCTTCCCTATTTGGTATCTTTGATAAGCCATTTTTTGTCTCAGAGATTTGTTCTCTTTTTCTTTTTCCCTCAAGGAATCCCTTAGTTTATTTATCTGATGAAGGATTTCTTTCCTTGCAGATTCTAGAGAATGCTGAACTTCGTTTATTAGATCTTCATTTTCCTGGACATATAGCAAAGCTTCTTCTCCAGTGAGAGCTTCAATCCTTCTCATGCCAGCAGCAATGCTTGATTCTGAAATGATCTTGAATAATCCTATTTCTCCAGTAGAGTGAACATGAACTCCGCCGCACAACTCCTTACTAAAATCATCGATAATTACCATCCTGACCTTTTCTCCGTATTTTTCCTCGAAAACAGCAACAGCCCCTTCCTTTAATCCTTGTTCCAGGCTCGTAATTCTGGTCTTCACCTTGATGTTTCCTCTTATTTTCTCGTTTACTAAAAATTCAATCTGTCTCAATTCTGAGGCGCTTAAAGGAGAGAAATGGGCAAAATCAAACCTGAGCCGCGAAGGGGCAACAAGAGATCCCGCTTGTTTCACATGATCTCCAAGGATTTGCCTTAATGAAGCATGGAGAAGATGGGTAGCGGTATGATTATTGCTTATAGCATTACGAAGCGGGATATCGATGGCAGCCTCCACTCTATCATTCAATTTTATTCTTCCAGATATAACATCAATTTTATGAGCTATTAATTCAGGAATAGGATAATAGGTGTTTTTAACTACTGCTGAAAAATGGGGATTCTTCAAAATTCCTGAATCCCCAATCTGGCCACCAGCTTCTGCATAGAAAGGGGTTTTATTGAGAAAAATTTCTCCCTCATCTCCCTGTTTAAGCCCTGAGGCGTCCGTTCCATTTTTTAAAATAGCAATAACTTTAGCCTCCAAAATCTTACTATCTTCATACCCCACAAATTGAACAGAAAGATCTTTCAGTTTTTCGTAGATTTTCTTGCTCTTCTGGACGCGTTCTCCTTTCCAAGAGAGACGTGCTCTCTGACGCTGTTTCTCCAATTCCTGATGAAAACCTTCCTCATCCAAACATATACCTTTCTCCTCTGCCAGCTCTTTAGAAAGATCAACAGGAAAACCGAAAGTATCATATAACTTGAAAACTTTAGAGCCGGGAAGAATGCTTCTTTCTTCTTTCTTGGTTTCTTCTATGTATTGATAAAAAGTGCGGAGCCCTGAAACAAGAGTAGAGGAAAACCGCCTCTCTTCAGACAGGCAGACTTTTGAAATATGATTTGTTGAAGGGAGAAGCTCTGGATAAGCATCTTTCATAATATCACTCACCTCTCCCACCAGCTTGTAGAGGAAAGGCTCATCCATTCCCAATAAATTCCCACGACGATAGGCACGACGGATCAATCTCCGCAAAACATAGCCACGACCTTCATTAGAAGGCATGATGCCATCCCCTATCAAAAAGGAGATTGCCCTTAAATGATCAGCGATTATCCTCACCGCTGTGTCTCCTTCATCTCCAGTGGGGTACTCCCTGCGACATAGATTGCATACAGCTTCTATCAAGGGCAGGAAAAGATCGGTATCGAAACTGGTTTTTTTCCCCTGAAGACAAACCACCAGTCTTTCTAGTCCCATTCCTGTATCTATAGATGGAGACGGTAAAGAGTTTAGGTTCCCTTTATCATCTTGATAATACTGCATAAACACAAGATTCCACAATTCTAAAAAACGATCACTTCCCTTCTCGATTAATACATACGGGCTCCCTTTCTCGATTCCAGAGTCGATATCGTAATGAATTTCTGAACAGGGGCCACAGGGGCCTGTCTCCCCCATAGCCCAATAATTATGTTCTTTTCCGAAGCGGAATATCCTATCTGATGAAATACCGATCCCTTCATTCCATATCTGGAAGGCTTCCTCATCATCTTCATAGACAGAGATATAAATCTTATCCTTCTTCATTCTGTAGATATCTGTAACGAGTTCCCATGCGAATTCAATGGCTTCTTTTTTAAAGTAATCACCAAAAGAAAAATTTCCCAACATCTCGAAAAAAGTATGATGTTTGTTTGTTTTGCCCACCTGTTCCAAGTCATTATGTTTTCCACTCACCCGCATACACTTTTGGATAGAGACTGCTTTTTGGTAGCTTCTTTTTTCAATTCCTAAGAATATATTCTTGAATTGATTCATTCCTGCATTGGCAAAAAGAATGGTAGGGTCATCTTTAGGAAGGAGAGAAGAACTTTTGACTATTCTATGATTTTTTTTTGAAAAAAAATCTAAAAATGCTTCTCTGATATCTTGAGTTCTCATTTTTGGCGAATCTATTTTTTTTATTTCTCTTCTTCCTCTTCTTCCACTTCTTTTTTCTCTCGTTCAATCTCACCCATTTCTTTCTCCATGTCTTCTAAAGCCACATCCAATGTGGATCGAATCCCCTCAACTCTCAACTTAAAATTGTCACGACTTGATGAATATCTTAATCCCTGCTCATAAGAAATATAGCCCTGTTGATAAAGCTGATATATAGACTGATCAAAGGTCTGCATGCCGTATTGAGACACTCCAGCAGAAATAGCATCCCTTATGAGGATTGTTTTTTCTCTATCGCGGATACACTCTTGAATATAAGGAGTATTGATCATGATTTCAACAGCCGGCACTCTCCCCTTCCCATCTTTTCTCGGAATAAGTCTCATTGAAATCACAGCCTTAAGTATGCTCGAGAGTTGAAACCTGATTTGTCTCTGATGGTGGGGAGCAAAAACCGAGATAATACGATTGACCGTTTCCTGAGCATCCAAGGTATGGACAGTGCTTAAAACAAGATGCCCCGTCTCAGCGGCCAAGAGACCGGTTTCTATAGTATCAAGGTCTCTCATTTCACCTACCAGGATAACATCTGGATCTTCCCGTAAAGAGGCTCGGAGACCCCTAGAAAAACTCATCACATCTACTCCAATTTCTCTCTGGCTGATGGAACTCTTTTTATCCCAATGGATATATTCTATCGGATCTTCGATAGTAATGATATTTTCTCTACGCTGAGTGTTTATGTAATCAATTATAGCTGCCAGAGTTGTTGTTTTACCTGACCCTGTTGTCCCTGTCACAAGAACGAGACCTCTTTGTTCAAGGGAAATCTTTTCTAAAACTTCTGGCAGGAACAATTCCCTGATGGCTTTAACTTCTAATGGAATAACCCTTAAAACAATAGCGATTGTTCCCCGTTGGTGAAAAATGCTTCCTCTAAATCTGCCAAAACCGGAAAGACTATAAGCTAAATCCAAATCTAGATCATTTTTTAATTTCTCTTTTTGATAATCATTCGTGATCTGGTCTGAAAGGTCGAGCGTGTCTTTTGGAATCAATTTAGAGAAATTCGCTAATGGCTTCAAACGACCATGGATGCGGATAATAGGATAATTTCCCACTTTTAAATGAAGGTCAGAGGCATCGCTTTCGATGGCTATTTTTAAAAGTTCATTTATATCCATGATCACACCTTAAATTAGATATATGTGAGCCAATGATTCTTATCTTCTT
>JAUWYH010000127.1 GCA_030615975.1 Candidatus Aminicenantota bacterium | reverse complement strand
AAGAAGATTATTTCTTGTTTTTTTTATTTTCCTTCTCGTTTTTTTCTTCTGCGTTTTCTTCCAGAATGACTATCCTGACTCTTACTTTTGTTTGAGATGTGGCTAATCTTAAATCCGGGTTAGGAAGGATTAAATCTGCCTCGAGTTCTGTCGATTGAGTAAGAGAGGAGATATCGAGACGGCCTGTTCTGACTTTGTCGTTATCATTAACCTTGCTCTCTGGCCCCTTAATCAGAACTTCAGGCGGAATAACTTCTATTTTTACTATCTTAAGGCCTTCTTTCAATTCTCCGATTATATTTGGGACCACCTCAAGCATGATTTCCTTTGTCCTTTCCAACCTCAGATTGACCTGGCTGGGATGAATATCTTTAACCTCTGCTCCTCCAGGAATGCTTACCATATTCTTGTTGAGAGGATATTCTCTCTGGTCAACACGGGCTTTTTCGAGATTTAATACAACATGGACGGTAGCAGGAGTGATCTGGTTGATAATCCGTTGAGGAGCTCTTATTTTTACATCAACAGTAGAAGGAGGCTTTTCTACCAGTTCCGTTTCTGAGGGAATATTATGGAGCTCTAAAGGCACGGTTAGAGTTTTTTCTGAAAAGATTTTTTCTTCTGGAATAAGAATAAGCCATAAAACCAAAGCAAGAAGAAGAGAGAAAAGTTTAAGTCCCCAATTTTTTAAAAATAGATTTTTAATAAATCTTCTCATCTTTATTTCAGGTATTTAAGCAAATTATCCTTAAGTTGTTCTTTATCCAGATCTCTTTCTAAGTTGCCCTTAGTGGCCAGAGATATGCTTCCTGTTTCCTCGGAGACGACTATCACGGCTGCATCTGTTTCTTGAGAAAGACCGATGGCAGCTAAATGACGAGTCCGAGTCAAAAACTCCTCTCCTAAACGGTGAGAAGCAGGGAGAGGGAGAAGGCTGCCAGCAGCCAAGATTTTGTTTCCTCGAATTATTACAGCTCCATCATGAAGCGGAGAACGAGGGAAAAAAATACTGGCTAAGATGTCCTTAGAGATCAAAGCATCTACTTTTATACCCCGGTCAGCATAACTCTTTAATGAGATTTCTTTTTCTATAGCAATCAGAGCTCCAATTTTCTTTGAAGCAAGGTAATCGACAGCCAGAAAGACATCTTCCTGTTTTTCCTTGAAAGATATAAGAAAGAAGGGTTTTCTGAAAGAACGAGAGCCGATTGTTGTCAGAAATCTTCTTATCTCTCCCTGGAAGAGGACTATGATAGCAATAATCAGATATGTCGTGAAAATTTTAATTAGCCAGTGGGAAACAACCAAATTTCCCAATCGTGTGATTAGGTAGAGAATACCAACAATTCCTAAGCCGATTGCCATCTGGTAGGCTTTGGTATCCTTTATCAAGCGAAAAAAAGAATAGAGAATTATCGTCACAAGAAGAATATCTATGAAGTCTCCTAAAGTGAAGCGAGATAAGGCATTGATAATATTAGCAAACATAATTATTTTTCCTCTTTTCGCTATCTTGAAAAGAAGAGGAATGGAAATTCTCGCTGATAATAGCTTCAGCAACAAGAATAGCTTTTTTGACAGCCTCAACATCATGGACTCTTAAGATGTGAGCACCATGGATGAGGCTCAAGATTGCAGAGGCAATCGTCCCTTCCAGTCTTTCTTGAGGGGGAAGGTTCAAGATTTTTCCGATAAAAGATTTTCGAGAAATTCCCACCAGGATAGGTCGATTGAATTCTTCCAGGAAATGGAGGTTATTGATTAATATGAGATTGTCCTTCAGGCTTTTTCCAAATCCGATTCCAGGATCTATGATAATTTTTTCTTTTTTTATACTTTGAGCTTGAACCTCTTCAAGTCTTTCCTTGAGGAATTCTTTCACTTCTCTCAGTAAGTCCTGATAGTGAGGATTAGTCTGCATTGTCTTGGGAGTGCCTTTCATGTGCATCAGAATAACAGGAACCTCCTTTTGGGCAGCAAGAGTCATCATTCTCGGGTCAAAGCGGAAAGAGCTTATATCGTTGATGATATCAGCCCCTGAATCTAAGGCTGCTTTGGCGACTTCTGATTTCGTGGTATCAACGGAAATAAGCATATCAATTCTCTTTCTTAACTCTGAAATGACTGGAATAACCCGTCTCATCTCTTCTTCTTTCGAGATGGGATCTGACCCTGGACGGCTGCTTTCTCCACCTATATCGATTATATCTGAGCCTTCTGAAACAAGCTTTAAACCTCGCTCAACAGCTTTATCTTTATCTAGATAGGAACCTTCGTCGGAAAAAGAGTCAGGAGTGACGTTTATTACCCCCATAAACCAAGTTCTTCGGCCTAAAAGATAATTTTTTCCGTTTATCTCTAGGATAGACTCTTTTCTCACCTTCTATGCTTTAACTAGAGTTGGTTCTTTTAAGGGTCGAGCCTCTTTTGATTCCTTTTTCTTCTTCTCTTGCTTAGTTTTTGATGTTTGATGGGTTCTCTTTCCTTTGATTACTTTTTTTCCGGTAATTATTTTCTCTATTTCCTCAGAGGTTAAGATCTCTTTTTCAAGCAGAGCCTCAGCAATCATTATCAGTTTATCTTTGTTTTTTTCTAGAAGTTCTTTGGACCTATTGAAGTTTTTGGTGATGATTTTTTTAACTTCCCCATCTATCATTTCAGATGTTTTTTCGCTGAAGTTTTTATGCATCGCTAACTCTTTGCCTAGAAAAATCAGATCATCTCTTTCGCCATATGTTAATGGCCCTAGATCAGACATGCCCCATTGACAGACCATTTTGCGGGCAATTTCAGTGGCTTTCTCGAAATCATTGGCTGCTCCGGTAGTTGTCTTGTTGAGGTGTATATTTTCAGAAATTCTTCCGGCCAAGAGAACAGAAAGCTGAGCTTCGAGATAATCTTTAGAATAAGTGTAGCGATCATCGAGTGGCAACTGCTGAGTTAAGCCCAAGGCCAATCCTCTTGGAATGATTGTGACTTTATGAATGGGGTCAGCCTGGGGAAGAAGAGTCGCTATAAGGGCGTGGCCAGCTTCATGATAAGCAGTGTCTTTTTTTTCTTCAGCGCTGATAATCATGCTCTTTCTTTCTACTCCCATAAGGACTTTGTCTTTGGAGCTTTCGAAATCCTCCATGGTTACTTTATCAAGCTCATGGCGTGCTGCAAGAAGAGCTGCCTCATTGACAAGGTTGGCCAGATCAGCTCCAGAAAATCCAGGAGTTGAACGAGCAAGAACTTTTAATTCCACATCTTTGGCTAAAGGAATTTCCTTCACATGAACTCTTAAAATATCCTCTCGCCCTTTGACATCGGGCATGTTGACCACAATTCTGCGGTCAAACCTTCCGGGCCTGAGGAGAGCACTGTCTAGAATATCGGGCCTGTTGGTGGCAGCTATGAGAATGACTCCTTCGTTAGAGTCAAAGCCATCCATTTCTACCAGAAGCTGATTCAAAGTTTGCTCGCGCTCATCATGTCCTCCTCCCAGGCCTGCACCTCTCTGTCTTCCCACAGCATCAATCTCGTCGATAAAAATCAGGCAAGGAGCCTGCTTCTTGCCCTGGTCAAATAAGTCTCTTACTCGAGAAGCTCCTACTCCGACAAACATCTCGACAAAGTCAGAGCCGCTGATAGAGAAGAAAGGAACATCCGCTTCCCCTGCTACGGCGCGGGCAAGAAGGGTCTTGCCTGTTCCTGGGGCTCCGATTAATATGACTCCTTTTGGAATCCGGCCTCCTAATTTTTGAAACTTTTTAGGGTTTTTCAGGAATCCAATAATCTCTTGAAGCTCTTCCTTAGCCTCTTCCACTCCTGCCACATCATTAAACGTTATTTTTTTCTGCAATCCAGAGAAAAGCTTTGCACGACTCTTGCCAAATGAGAGAGCTTTGTTACCACCGGCCTGCATCTGCCGCATGAAGAAGATCCAGAAGAGGATGAGAAGAATAATCGGAAACCAGGTAAAAAGATAGGAAAACCAAGGGTTTCGTGAGGTATCTTTAACTTTGAAGTCCACATTATGTTCGCGGAGAATCTTAACCAAATCGTTGTATTGTGAAGGGGCTACGGTTTTAAAAGCAATTCCATCAGTGTATTTTCCTTTGATCAGATTTCCGGTAATAGTGATTTCCCCGATATTGTCGCTTTCTACCGCTGTTAAGAATTGGCTGAAATTTACCTCTTTTTTCACTGAACCGGGTGTCTGAAGAAGGCTCCAAAGAATGATGATGATGATTCCGGCAGCAATCCAGAACAGTATGTTTTTATATGATTTAGTTGGTTTTTTTGATCTTGGCATGATCTTTTCCTTTTCAGTTTTTATTTTAACATATTTTCTTCCAATTTTTAACAAAACTCTTTAATTCGTAAACATTTCCTTTTCCGTGATGGGGATAAGTTAGCTATCGAGATAATTCTCCTCTTTGTTCATTACAGTAAATGCTCCCTTTTTTTTAGAGTTTGCTCCTAGTGTCATTACAAGGAACGAATGAGATTCTTCACTTTGCTCAGAAAAATCTTCGCAATCTTTACTTTGTTGGAAAGATTTTGGAGGTCGATTAAAATAAATAAATAATTTTTATATTTCTGGTTCGATGGAGAAAAATATCGTTTTGATCCCTTTTTAGTTTTAATTATTTTATGGAACGAGCTGCCAAATGGAGTGTGGCAATCTAAATAAAGATTTGCTTTATCTAAGAAAGGAGGAGAAGGTAGCAGGTAATCTTGACTACAAGTGCATCTTCTAGTAATATTTAAAATCCCGGTGGGGCTGTAGCTCAGCTGGGAGAGTGCTTGACTGGCAGTCAAGAGGTCGGGGGTTCAAATCCCCTCAGCTCCACCAATTTAATCTCCTTTTTACTCTGTAAATTCACAAAGAAATACGTCGATTCAGTTCGTAAAAGTATAAGCTGCTTGACAAATCAAGAAGCTTATCTGTTTTTATTGAGCTTAATAAAGAATTCAGAATCGGGTTGAAAACGTATTAGATCTAAAATTCCAGCAATAAGTTCTTTGTTTTTGCCAGTTCTATAAATGTTTACATATTGCCAGACAATTTTACCTTCAGGATTTACTTCA
>JAUWYH010000205.1 GCA_030615975.1 Candidatus Aminicenantota bacterium | reverse complement strand
CAGGTTCTTTTTTTCTTCTGGTGCCTTTCAAAGCCTAATTCAATAAGAGTGTCGAGGAGTGCGGGAAAAGGAAGTCCACTCACTTCCCACAGCTTGGGGTACATGCTGATCTCTGTAAATCCAGGAATGGTATTTATTTCGCTGAGTAGAATTCTTTCTGTTTTCTCCTCTAAGAAGAAATCCACCCTGGCCATTCCTGAGCAGTTTATCGCTTTGTAAGCTTCAAGGGAAATCCTTTGTATTTCTTTAACGATGGAGGAGGGAAGCTCTGCCGGAATGACAAAAGATGTCTTATCTTCGATATATTTGTCTTTATAATCGTAAAATTCTCTGAAGGGGATGAGTTCGCCTGGAAGTGAAATTTTGGGATTTTCATTTCCTAAAACACTGCATTCCAATTCTCGTCCTAAAATTCCTTCTTCAACCAATATTTTTCTGTCATACTTGAAAGCTTCCTCAAGAGCCGCTTCACTATTAGCATAGTCTTTGACTTTTGTGATGCCTACGCTTGAACCTAAATTGGCTGGTTTTACAAAAAAAGGGAGGCAAAATCCTTTTTTTATTTTTGAAAGATATCTTTCTCGTTCTCTTTCCCAATCTGATTCAAAAAGGATGAAATGTTTGACGACAGGGAGATTCTTCAATTTAAACAGAATCTTGGCCATGGCCTTATCCATAGCGATGGCAGAAGCCAATACAGCCGCTCCTATATAAGGCACATCAGCCATTTCAAAAAGACCCTGGATCGTCCCATCTTCACCGCAAGGACCATGAAGCACTGGGAAGTAAATATCAGCATAAATATCCTGAACAATGGTTTTTTCTCTCCAGGGAAGAAAAAAAAAGAAATTTCCTTGTTTTAGGGAAGATTGAGGCAGGAGAGGAGATTCGACGATCCTCCAATAGCCTTCTTTATTGATATATATAGAGACAACTTCATATTTTTTTTTATCCAGATTTTTATAAATGGAAGTTGCCGAGACAAGAGAGACTTCATGTTCAGCTGAACTTCCGCCAAAAAGCAGAGCAATTTTAATCTTTTTAGGTTTCAATTTTTTATTAATGGAGGATTATTTTAAAGGATAAAAAATAACTTGTCCAATGAAGATTTCAAAGAAGCGGGTGAAGATTTTAAGGCTTAAAGGGAGTCTTTGAAACTTTTGCTCGGATTGAATTTAACTCTCTTTTTTTTAGGGATGGAGATGACTTCTCCTGTTTTGGGATTTCTTCCTGTTCGTGCTTTTCTCTTTTTGACTTCGAAACTTCCAAATCCTGAAAATGTGACTCTTTCCCCCTTGTTCAAGGAATTTTTGATCCCCTCTATCATGGAGTTAAAGGCCTTTTCTGCTTGAATAAAAGAGATACCTGCATCCTTTGACATCTTGTTGGCAATTTCTTTTTTGTTCACAGTGAACCTCCTTTTCCATTTTTATGTTATGAGGAAGAATTCATGATGTCAAGAAAAAGAAATAAAAAGCTCATTGACAGCTAGAAATGTGTGAATATAATAAAGATAAGTTCCACTGTTTAAAACGAGAAAAGAGGTGAAAGCGTGAGAAACTGCATCTTACAAACGGCCAGCAAGACATTTTTTTCTTTACTCATAATTCTGTTTGTTTTTTTCTGGAAAGATATACTTTACTCAAGTTCTTTGGGTGAAGAGCGAGGTCAAGAAAATCAAATCAAAAAGGCAAAAATATTCCAGGATATTTACCCTGTTATCTCCGAATCTGATCTTTACTGTTCTTTTTTTGTTTTAGAAGATGAGAGGTTGGAATTAAAAATAATTGGTGCCGAAAAGGAGAACGAGAGGTTGCTCTTGACTGATTTTGATATTGTTTATATCAACAAAGGAAGAAGAGATGGTCTTGAGAAAGGACAGATATTTTTAATAATTGAAGTCGGAGCCAAAATTAGAAATTTTGGCATTCTTGCATTCAAACGGGGAAGGGCACGGATTCTGACATTAGAGGAGAGGATGGCCTCGGCTAAAATAGAAAAGTCTTGCGGGCAGATTATGATTGGTTGTTTTTTAATGCCTTTTGAGGAAAAAGAGGGACTGTTGGGTGAGGATCTCGGGTATAATGTTCCTCCAGAAGAAAGCGAAGGCTTAAAGGGAAATATTATTTATCTACAAAGAGATTCTGAACAGATCGGAAGTGGTGATTGGGCTCTCATCGATCTTGGAGCAGAAGATGGATTGCTGATAGGGCAGCAGCTAATTATTTACAGAAAGATTAAAGAAGGAGTTCATCTTCAAATTATTGGCAACTTGATAGTCATCGATATTCAAAGAAAGACATCCACAGTCAAGATTCTATCTTGTAATGATGCCTTGAGGATAGGGGACCGTATTCAGATCCGAAATTGACAGAACTTTATCTTTTTGGTAGTTTAAATCAGGACTTATTTGAAAGAGAGGCGGGCGTAGTTCAGTGGTAGAACGTCTGCTTGCCAAGCAGAAGGTCGTGGGTTCAAATCCCATCGTCCGCTCCAGACTTACTCCTTATTTTTCAGTAGTTTTCCTCAGTTTTTATTTTCACTTAGCCTATGCCATTTTGAGTTATTTTTGACGCCAAATGTCAAAAGAGCGTCAAATCTATATTTAATTTTATGGGAGTTGAGAACCACTTTATTATTAGTCAAAAGGTTATTTGAATTTTCATTCTTTATGTTATAGTTTTAGCCAAAATCAGTCAAATTTAGAACATAATTAGAACACGAGTGTAACACGAAAAACGGTCTATTCGGTTGTTGGTATTCACTTTTCTTATATTATTTGCTATTTTTATATGGACGATGGATATCAAGAATTAAAGGGGGAAGATAATGATAGATTTTTTAAATCAAAATAGTGGCGCTTTTTTAGTCGTGTTCTCTTTAGTTGTTACTTTAGCAACCGTATTTTATGTGATTTTAACAGGAAAATTAGTTTCAGAGTCTAGAAAGATGAGAGAGGCTCAAGCAGAGCCAAATATTTTTGTAAGCCTTCATTCAAAAGAAGATATTGTTGGATTA
>JAUWYH010000130.1 GCA_030615975.1 Candidatus Aminicenantota bacterium | reverse complement strand
TTTTCTGTTTGCAATGCCATATCTATTTTTTTCCCTATATCCATAGCCGGGATTTCGGGATCATAAAGCTTGAGGAAAGATATGTTTATTTTGGTTTTGGTAAGAGGAGGTAGCCCGGAGAATTCGTCAGCGCTGGACAAGGATGCCCTTTTAACGGCATTTTTTACTATGAGCTGAAGAGTCTCCTTGGATAAATCTGAGGATGTGGCAAATGAGGTTTTTTTATCCTTGATAACTTTTAAACCTAAATATCTGGATCCTGCTTCGACAAGGTTTTCGATTTTTCCCAACCTTACATCGACGCTGAATTCATTATTGTCTTGAATGGAAATCTCGATTTCATCTGCCCCGTTGGTTTTTCCAAACGAGATAAGGTTATTGGCCAGTTCCTTTAAGCTAGGAGAACCTTCTTTCTCCTTCACTTCCTTCCTCCCACAGTCATCTTGGCAATTTTAATAGTCGGACAGCCATCAGTAACAGGTATCTCTTGTCCCTCTTTTCCGCATGTTCCGGTTTGAAGGCTATATTCAAGATCGGAACCGACCATTTCAATTTTTTTTAGGATGTCGATGTTGGTTCCTATAAGAGTTGCCTGTTTGACCGGAGCTTTCAGCTTTCCCCTTTCTATAAGAAAGCCTGAACTTATAGAAAATGTAAACTTCCCTGAGTCCTCTACCTGTCCACCTTGGTATTTATGAGCATAAAATCCTCGGTTAACCGATTTAATAATTTCTTCCGGCGTATATTCTCCTTTGTCGATATAGGTGTTGCTCATTCGAGGAAGGGGAATGCATGTGTAATCCTGTCTTCGGCCATGCCCTGTGAGAGGAGCTTTCATCAATTGGGCGGAAAGCCTGTCTTGAAGCAACCCCACTATTTTTCCTTTTTCGATGAGCAGAGTCTCTTTTGGTACAGTGCCTTCATCATCTATATTATAAGATCCTCTGAAATAAGGAATTGTCGGGTTATCATAGATATTGATCTGGCTCGAGCCAACTTTTTTTCCCATCTTGTCCCAGAATATCGATGTTTTTTTTCGATTAAAATCTGCCTCAAGAAGATGACCAACAGCTTCGTGAATCAAAACTCCACTGTGTCCAGGAGCAAGAACAACAGGCATTTCTCCAGCTGGAGGTTCTATCGCTTCTAAAAGAAGCAAAGCTTCTTTTGATGCCTCTTGACCTATTTTTTCAGGAGTGAGCTCGTTGACAAAATACTCAAGGCCCACCCTTCCTCCTCCTCCATAAAATCCAGCTTCTTTTCTTCCTCTTTTTTCAGCTATGGAAAGGCAAACGAGTTTCACAAGCGGTCGAACATCAGAAGATATTTTTCCTTCTGAATTGGCAACAGTTATTGATTGATTATGGTCTAATAAAGTCACCTTTACTTTTTTTATTTTTTGATCAAATTTCTGGGCAGCAAGATAAGATCTTTTGACCAAAACAATTTTTTTCTCCAAGGTTTCTTTATGGGCGGCGATAGAGATAGGATAGAAATTTTGTTCAAGGGGAAAGAAACGTAAGGGAGAAGGATTTTTGATGGCATTTCCGGAGGCAATAGCGGCGGCGGTAAGAGCTGTCTTTTTTATCTTTTCAAAAGAAAGATCATTTGTATAACCGTATCCTGTTTTTTCTCCTGATATAACGCGGATACCCAAGCCTTGGATGATGTTTTCTGCAGTTTCTTTAATGATATCTTCTTCCATGTTGATAAAATTGTATATCTTGTACTCGAGGAATATCTCTGAAAAATCTCCTCCGCAACTAAGCGCGATATCCAGAATTTTATGAAGGTCGTATTTGCTCAACTGGAAAAGTTTCCATGTAGCTGGAAACAAAGAAATTTTCATTTTTTTTATAAAATCCTAGACTCGTGAATTATCCAGGCTAGTTCAAAATCCGAGAAATCCTTTCTTTTTCCTTAAGAGGTTTTCCAGATTGAAGATCCACAGCCACACAGGCACCATTAATGATCTGGGTGAAAGTTTTGCCTGCTGCAAAAGGATTCCCGCAGAGATGGGGGGCATCAAGTAATCCTATTTTAATGGCTTGAGCAATAGTTCGAGGATTACTCCAAGGATCTTCAGCTCTTCCAGATGAAAGGCTTTTTATTGCCTGAAGAAGCATTTTTGCTTCCTCAACGAGCTCTTCTTTTCTTTTTTTGATCCTAGAATCGTTTAAAATTATTTGAGATTCCAAGGAAAAATTGTTGATTACACCCTGGACAATCTTGGCGCTTGATATCACATCTGAAGGGGTAGCGGCGTGATCTCCCTCACAAAATCCAACCACATGGACAATTTTTGGCTTTAAGGCCATCTGATAAAGGGTGGAGCCGGCAAGCTCGCCTTTGGCTATATCTGGATCCGAAGAGAGGCTGGACAAACCCGTTCTTGTCTGGCGGATAGTTGTGAAATTTTTCTCATGGAGTGACTCAATGAGTTCTATTTTTGCCAGCATTTTTGCCAAATCCATCGGTGGAGAAATACCTGCGGGTGTATTGAACATGTATTGAGCCACATAATGTTTTACGCCCATTTTTTTTGCATTATATGCGGCTAAAAAGGCTGCGGCCACGGCAATAGAGTCAGGAGCTTCTCTCAGGCTCCAATGATGAGACTCATTGACTTCCAGAGGAATGTTATGTTCCCCGTACCATCTCATCGTTTTTTGATTCTCTCTGATGGATTCAAGGGGAGTGCGTCCAGAACGGCCGTCGAGTTGATTGTACCAGCAGAGAGGAATAGCACCCCAGGCGATGTTTATCGTTTTGAAGGACATCTCCGCCCATTTGACGAGGTCTCTGGTGCCTGAGTAACAGCGGAGAAGAGGAAAGTTTCCGCATCGTGAGGCTTTATAGATTACTTCTAGGTCTTCTGGTTTTCTCAAGGGAACTCCTCCAGCACCGTCCTGCTCCTTTTTCATCTCATCAGGACGGAAAAAACTTTCCTGGGCATTCTGATCAGGACCAAGAGAAATGATATCTATAGCCTCGGAGAGGGCGATTTCTCTGGCGCCTCTTTTAGTCTGCTCAAAATCGGGAAGGCCGAAATGATGGCGAAGGAGAGGGGAGGGAGCCTTAAAGGTTATTCTGTCGATGAGATTCTGAGGTGGAATTTCTTCCCGCTTTGCTTCCTCAATATGGCCTTTAAGGAATGAGATCACTTCCCCTGCTGGCTCCTGACCGCCAAACACAGCATCAAAGAGGCCTGTTTTTCGAGCCTTTTCGGCTGCAGGCGGCGTTCCACCAAAGATGAATATTTTATCCTGCCATTCGTTTTTTTTGACCTCTTTTTTAAAAGGTTCTAGCAATTTTTCCAGCACTCCAGGAGTTAAACGATAACTAAGAGCGATGACATCTGGATTATGACGCTCTATAGCCTCTGATAGTTTTTTCAGAGGCACTGCTGGACCCAAAAAAAGAGTTTCATAGCCTTGACTTTCCGCCAATTTCAGAAAATTAAGGATTCCTGCTACATGAACACAATGGCCTAGGGAAGCTCCTAAAATCCTTTTTTTAATAGCTGATTTCATTTTATATTATATCTCTCCGGAGACAGCTAATAGGCGGATTTCTTTGATGGACATTCCTTTTAATCCCAACCTTTCAACAGTTCTTCCTATTTTCCAGTAATCTTCCCCTCTCATTGTTGAAGCCAAATGGATTATGGAGTTGATAGTGGGAGTATTGACTTTCAGCATGGCTCCGATTGATGCAATGGGAACAAGGCTCATCGGAACATCCTCATCGATATAGCGATGGCGAATTCTATCAGGAGCTTTAATCCCAAGGTAGCCTGGGTTCGCTTGTATGGCTTCAAGGAGATCCTTTCCTGTAGCACTGTAAGCTATATAAAGCCAGTTTTTGGCACTCATGGCTTTTATTCCTAAAGCGGCTGCGACCTCGAGTCTTTCTCTATCCAATCTTTCCAAAATTTTGGATACAGAGTGGCTGGCACCTTGAATGTAATATTCAAAATCTCCATGAGTGTCTTCTATCCAGGATGCGTTAAGTACGGTCAGAGCAGGATGGAAAACTGCTCCGATATTATCAAAGCTCGTTTTGAAGATGTTATCCCCGGGGACAAATTGAGGAAAGGCTCGATTGATGATTTTAACTATGCCCGGAATCCAGTAAGCAGGTAGAGTCGCCAGAGGTACAGAATTCTTTATGGAAAAAATCTTAGCGTGAGCAGGCCCTATGGCTCTAGATGCGTAAAGAAATGTCTGAGCTTCAGCAATAAATGGAATTTTTTTTACTCCCTCTTCTTTCAGGGTATGGAAAAATTCCAAAGCTCCTCCAGTCCGGCCTGGATTGAGAAGTACAACTTGGTCCTCTCGAAGATATGGAGCACTGATGTGAGCGATGAACTTGTGGCCATTGGCGGGAATAACCACCATGAGGATATCAGCTTCCTCAAGGCATTCTTTTATGTTATTTGAAGCAAATTCAATTTTTCCTATTCCATGGATTTCTCCTTCAATCTTGATCTCCTTTCTGTTTTGGACAGGACGGATTTTATTTCCGCCTCGATTAAAGAGATTAACCCTAAAGCCCATAAGACCAAGATGGCCTGCCATAGCCAGGCCTCCGTGTCCAGCTCCAAGAACACAGAATTTGAGATCTTCAATGTCTTTATTGAGAAGTTCTTTAATGTATTGTTTTTTTCTTAAGTCGGTTTCTTTGATTGTTTTTTTTATCATTTTGATATTCCTTTTCGTTAAAATTTAAGTTATTTATTATTTCATTTAAGCTTATTAGTAGTTCAAAATAATTGTGTTTCAACGAAGTTAAAAATATAAAATCCAACATTGGAAAAGATTAATTCTTTTTAGAGATTGCTGCTGTATTTTATTAAATAGCGATGGGAAAGGCAACTGTCCTATTATTTATTATTTTTTTTATTGGCTTTTTTTAAGAAAGGCAGTACTAAGATAAAAATAGCAATGATTCCTAAAGAGTATTCAAAAAGATTCGAAAGAAGATGAACTCCAATCCCAGAAATAATCGCAAGACGAG
>JAUWYH010000107.1 GCA_030615975.1 Candidatus Aminicenantota bacterium | reverse complement strand
CTTTGTCCGGCCCATCCAGGAGAGATCTTCCAGCTCCCCAAGACGTTCTTTAAAAATCCTGTAGTACATCAGCTCTTCTTTTGTGTTAATTACCCATCCGTTTGGAAGGATGCGTTCGCGGCTGAAGTCGCTATCTGTAATCTTCTTATCCGCGAAGTCTGAGATCAACTCTCCAACTCCAGCACCATCCCAGAATTTTGCCTTGCTTCTGTTCAAAACTCGATCCGGAAGCTTTCCGTCCATTGTTCTGCGCAGAATCCATTTCTCCACACCATCCCGCAACTTAAGATCGACAGGAATACGGAGTGCATAATCGACAACATCCGGATCCAAAAATACAACATGAGCGACAATCCCAAAAGCGGATGCGCTCCGATCGACACGCTGAAGGGCTGTGTTTTGCAATCGATTTGAGATATCAATCAATTCATCGGCCAATTTTCCTTTATCTATCGATTTGAGATATATATACCCAGCAAAAAGCTCATCGCCTCCTTCCCCAGAAAATACTGAATTGACATACTCTGATGCTCTTTTGGCAACCAAATAGTTGGCGACACTTGAGCGGACAAGAAGAGCATCGAACGATTCAAGGTGGTAAATGACATCGGGCAAAGCAGTAATTAAATCGTTAAAACTAACGATGACCTCATGATGTTCTGCTTTGATAAAATCAGCCACTTCTCGTGCATATTCCAAATCAGGAGCACCGCGTAATCCCGATGCAAATGTAGGCAGATTGCTCAAGAAAGGCCGAGCAAGAGCTGCCATTGTGCTTGAGTCAAGACCTCCTGAGAGCCACGAGCCGACTATCCCTCCCATATTAATTCGCTTTTCTACGGAGGCAATCAGACGCTGACGTAATTCCTTGGCTATTCTTTCAGGACTTTCATCGACAGGCACTTGTTTTTCCAGCCTAAAATACGGCTCCAAGCTTTCCCCGATAAATTTGCAGCCTGCAGGAACAGCCCTGATTCCAGAGCAATGCCCCAATAAAGCTTTGACCTCAGAAGCAAAACAGAGAATCTCATCCTGATCAAAACCATAATAAAGAGGGGCAACTCCAAGTTGGTCCCGTATAAGAATAACATTGCCATCTTCTACTCGAGCTGATGCTGAATGACCACTCTCTGCCTCATCTTCTACTGTATATTCCTCTCTCATCCGTGGAATCGAACTAGTTTGAATCTCAGAGTAAACTAAGCCTAGGGTCGCACTCCCGTTCTCCATAATTTCACGCCCAGCCCTCCCTCTGTGGGTTATCTTATCCAGCATTTGCTCGACAAGCGATCTTTTCCCTGGAAGAGCTATTCCAGCAATTCCTGACATCCGTTTTCTCCCCTTTCTTATTTTTGCTTTTTTTCTTTGCCAGCGGAAGGCTTAAAACCCCCTGTTTCCAAGGCTAGACCTGCCGGTGAGAGGGCATTCTTTACTACCTGTCTGAGGAGGGTGATGATTGCTGCATGGGTATTTGCAGCTATTCCGTCGGCTCCAGGATCAACATATCCAGTGCTACCATCAATAAGCCCAGCATCGGCAGCTTCACGTAAGGTTCGAAGCTCCATAGCTTCATCATGAAGTGCATCTGACATAGATTTCAAGACCGACATACAGGCTGCAATACCATAACATCCCCAGTTAGAAACACTAGATGCTACAAGCACATCTGTGGAAACAGCAGGAGCAATGCCCGATCCGCATGGGCAGTTGCAGCGGGCACCATAAGGGACATGTTTCCGAATCGCATCACCAATCGTTCCCATTCCAATCTCATTCCCCCCATCACCTATTCCAATTGTTACAATTCCTGCTCTACGCCCTTCCTCCATCAGCTCATCTACCTTGGCCATACACTCAGTAGTATCCTGGCCGCGGGAATTGTGAATAATTCCTTTCGCGTTTGCACTTCCCTTTTCGACAGAAATAATGGATGTAGGAGAAAAGATGTTGATCAAGCGCAGAGATTCTTCTCTTGCCCTGGATACGTCTTTGGGAAAACTCAGAACAGAGGCTGCATGAAGAGGAGCTGGTGAACGGAATGCTTCTATAGCCTTATCAGGAGGAAGGACTGCAAATCCTGCAGCACGAGCGGTTGCTTCCATAGCAGGCTTTAATTCTTCCTCAATCAGGAAAATAGGGACAGCTCCTAAAGTCCTGTGGAGATTCCGAGCAAGAAGTCCTGCTCCTGGCGGACCATCCAACTCGCCAATTTCAGGTGTCACCCAAGGACGATCTGGCCAGCCTGTAGCAATCAACACCACAGAACCAGGCGTTACTGCTTCATCAAGAGCCCTGGATCCTGCCAGGACAAGAGGACCACCCATTTTTTCCCGGGCAGCACGATAGAGAATTTGAATGACGCCCCGCCTGTTTATATCAAGAGTGATCAGCCGATCAATATCATCTGCAACCTCTTCTAAATATGAATCTTTTTTAAAATCCATTCTTTCAATTGTCTTATACCGAGGCTTTTCTTTCAGTTAGACATTTAAGAATTTATCATATCAAATAAGAAGTGTCAAAATCCCTAAGGTCTATTTTACCAGGCGAGTTTATTACGTTTTTCTTAATTTAAAGAATTTCACGGCTAAGACGAGAAAAACCATAGTGAAGAGAAAGAGTATAAAAATGTGGAGAAGGATGGATTCCAGGTTATAGCCAAAAAAGATTAATTTATGAAAGGCATCCATGATCCACCCAGTGGGAAAGATAAAGCTTAATATCCGTATGCCCCGAGGAGCTAATTCTAAAGGCCACCAGCATCCACCTAAAGATGCCATAAGATTGGCAATTAGGATATTAAAAATGATAAGCACTTCTTCTTTCTTGATAAAACTCCCAAACAAAATGCTCATCCCGGCAATGGTTCCACAGAAGAAAAGCGCCACAAGTAAAAGCGACAGGATGGAATTCCCGAGATAAGTCTTAAAGAGAATTTTTCCTGCCAAAAAAAGAACAACAATCTGGAGCATTCCGAGGAGAAGCCGACTGATCCATTTTCCTCCTATGATGGAAGAAAAAGTGGCAGGGCTTAAATAGATTCTTTCCAATTGACCCGCTCTTCGTTCCTGGAGCAGGTTAATTCCTCCATACATAAGGACGGTAAAGAGGATGAACATCACTGATACGGCTGGAATCGCATGATTGAAACCAGAAGGAATGGTTTGCAGTTTTCCCGCCATTTCTGTTCTGAGGGATATAAGTCTTTCTAATTTATGTTCGTTATATTTATTTTCAAGCTCTCTTTCATTTTGGGGAGCCAGTGAAACCAATTTTGTTAGTATCTTGATGATAGCTTTTAAAACATTAGAATAAGCTGCCTGGGATGCCTCCATGTTGCTCCCTGATTCTCTTTCTAGAACGAGCTCAACTTTTTTCCCAGCTAAGATATTCTGGAAGAAATTCTTAGGGATGATAAGAGTTCTTCTTTTCCTTTCTTCCTCATTGGTTAAGACATTCACCACGTATTTTTCGTTCGAAAGCTCTTTTATCAAGGTTTGAGAAAGGAAACTTTTATCTTTATCCAGAACATTCAGGGCCACTTTTCGCATTTCTTGTGAAGATTCACGAAAAGCAAGGCCAAATATCAAGGCAAAGAGGAGAGGAAAAACGAGAAGCCAGAAAAAGAACATTTTGTCCTTGACTGTGAGCTTTAAATCATTCAGGGCAATGGTCCAGAAGGTCATTTAAACAAGCCTTTTTTCAAAGTCTTATTCATAAAATGGGAGCCCACAACAGAAAAGACAATGCCAACAAAAACCATCCCAAAAAGAATAGGACCAATCTCTTTTAAAGGTGTATTTAGCATGGCCTTGTGAAAAGCTTTGATACCCCAGTAATTCAATGTCAGCTTGGAAAAATTGCGGATAAAAGGAGGAAAATTTTCTACGGGCATCATACTTCCTCCAAGAAGTGACATGATAATTATGACCGAAGAAAGCACGGCTCCAGCCTGTCTTTCCGTGCGGATGAAGGAGTAAATAAAAGATATAAACCCGGCTATCATGATGTTCAGACTGAAGATAATAACAACGATTAAAAAAGGATTCCCCCAACGAATGGAGAAAACGATTCTTCCCAGTCCGACTAAGATGAGAGTACAGAGTATTCCTATCATGGCTGAAGTGATTGTTTTGCTCCAGATAAATTCAGATAATTTCAAAGGGGATACTGTCATCCGAAGCAGTGTCCCTGACTCTTTTTCCCTCAGTATATCTTCAAATACTACATTGCAGATAAACAGGAGAAACATTATGGCCATCGCAGGGAGAATATAGCTGTGAATAGAGAGGGAGATGTTTTCTCCCTTTTCCTCTTTAAATGTTCTTTGTTTCAAGGAAATAACTGGAGGAAAGACATATTTGGATATACCTTCAATTCTGTTTTTGATCTGAACAGAAAGGGAGGAGATATCCTTATCGGGAAATTCTCTCTTGTCTACAAAACCCTTTACAAGAGTCAGTTCGTCGGAAAAAACAGAAAACAGGGAGGATAGAAGAAGGGAAGCAATATCTGAGATCTCTTCTACGATTTGAGGCAGGAACTGCTCAGAAGGATTCTTGAGAAGAAGGATCTCTGTGTTCTTGCCTTCCCAGATGTTTTTTTCAAAATTTTCGGGGATGATAAGGAGGGCAGAGGCTTTTCCTCTATTTATAAGTTTACGCCCTTGTTCCTCTTCCACCTTTTCGAGGCTGATGAGTTTATTCAAATCTCCTTGTGTTAAAGAACTGAGGAAAAATTCTGAAAGAAAGCTCTTATCATTATCAACTGCTAAAACGGAAACTTGAGGCAGGATTTCTTCTTCTGAGGAACCAAAAACCAGCCCGAAAATAAAAGTGAATAAAACAGGAATAAGCATAAATCCTATGATGACAACAGGGTTTCTCCACTTTCTTCTGAAATCCTTTTGTACTAGATGGAAGATATTTTTCACTCCCGCAATTCCTTTCCAGTGAGTTTGAGGAAAACGCTTTCCAAATTTGGCTGTTTTATGGAGACATCGTCGATGGTAATGCCTTCTTTAAAAAACTCTTCAAGAAGAAGGGGCATTCTTTGTGATGTCTCTAGGGTGAGAACAATTTTTCCTTCTTTCAAAGAGAGAACAGCTGCGTCTTTAAAGGCTGAGATGACTCTTTGTCCCTGATCGGCAGCGAATTTTCCGCTGATGAGAATGATATCTTTCTCTCCTACAATTTGAATTAGCTCCTCTACAGTTCCTATAGCTAAAATCTTGCCCTGATCTAAAATCGCTATGCGGTGGCAAAGTTCTTCAGCTTCCTGCATATTGTGGGTGGTATAAAGAATAGTTGTTCCCCGAGAAGAAGCTTCTTTGATAATTTCATAAACGTTGAGCTTGGTTTGGACATCGATTCCAAGGGTTGGTTCATCGAGAAGCAGTAGCTTTGGTTGGTGAATCAAACCTATAGTAAGGTTTATTCGCCTTTTCATGCCTCCTGAGTATTTTTTTAGCGGTTCGTTCTCTCTTCCCTCCAGTCCTGTCTTTTCCATATAATATTGGATTCGCTCTTCCAGAATTTTTCTCCCGACTCCTTGAAGCTTTCCCCAAAAAAACAAGTTTTCTTTTGCTGAGAGCTCCTCATAGAAAGCCATCTCTTGAGGCACTACTCCCATGAGTTTCTTAATTTTTTTGAGGTTGCTTTCTAAATCGAGAGAATCAATGAAGATCTTTCCAGCGTCAGGCTTGAGAAGTCCAGAAATCATAGAGATAGTCGTAGTCTTTCCTGCTCCGTTAGGTCCCAGGAAGCCGAATATTTCTCCATTCTTGACTTCAAAA
>JAUWYH010000202.1 GCA_030615975.1 Candidatus Aminicenantota bacterium | reverse complement strand
CATACCACTTTCTCCCTCTGAAACCTGGCCACTTCGATCGATCCCATCCAGATTCCAGGTGGCGGTCGATCTGGACGTACCTCCAGAAGCAAAGTACGATTGCTGACCTGACTCTGAACCTCCAACATTCTCTCTATCCATGACCACTCCAGGGGCAAGTTCCAGGATTACCCAAGGATCCCTGGCTGTAGGGAGCACCTGAAGCTCCTCGATAGTAAGATGGAGGGCCCGGCTTGTTCTTTTCTTATCAATGACAGGTGAAGCTGCTATGACTGTGATTTCCTCTTCGACTGCTCTGGGGACCATCTCAACAGTGAGATTCACATTGGACCCAAGTTCAATTTCTATGTTAGGTCTTCTGACTATAGAAAAACCCTCGAGTTCTGCTTTAAGAGAATAAGTACCAGGGGGAAGAGAAATAAATCTGAATGATCCCTTTTCAGTTGTTATAAATATCATATCAGCTGAGAATTCTGACTTCAATGTAACTGAAACACCTGGTAGAGGTACGCCATCTGCATCGACAACTTTTCCGTAGATATTGCCACTTCTCGCCTGAGAGAAACCAAAACTAGAAACTAGAACAACCAGTGAGAGCAAAATAGCTATTTTTTTCATCTTTTTTACTCCTTTTAGACTTGAAAAAGTCTTTAAATTTTTTCCCTCCTGCCTTTTTGGGCAGGAATCCCTGCTTTTCCTTTCTCTAAAGGAAAAGCACCTTTGCCTTCTTTTTAAGTTATCTCTGATTACCACCTCCTTTGCGTATATAATTTCCCCGCATATAAAATATATAATATGCACAAATTGTGCCAAATTTGAAGTTATTATAATTTATTTATTTTCAGTAGAATAGATTATAGGATAAATTCTCGTGAAGAAAATAAATTCAAATATTTGAATTTTAATCCAATATTTTGAATAAGGATATCCTTTTCCTCATAATGTAAAATCCGTTAAGTTTCTCGATTACCACTTCCTTTGGCTTGTTTTTTTAAGCATAAATTAATAAAATTCAATGTAGAGGATGCGCATGAAAAAAGCAATTATCCTTTTTCTCTTAATATTTCTCGTCGCTCATTTTGCTCTACCTCAAGGCCATAGAGGGAAGGGAAGAGTAAGAGGCTTTGTTTTCGATGAAGATGGTAATCCTTTAGAAGGAGTTAGGGTCAAGCTCTTTTCCCTGAGAGGCAAAGAAGGTTTTGAGACCTTAACAGATGCTGAGGGAAAATGGGTAGCAGCCTGGATCAGAGGAGGAAAATGGAATATAGACTTCCTGAAGGTCGGCTATGAACCGAAAAAGATAAGCGCTAACATTTCAGAAGTTAAGAGAAATCCAGATATAGAGATGCGCTTAAAAAAGATAGAAGGATTGGTTATTACCGAAGAACTCAAGGGAGAGCTTGAAAAGGGGAATAAGCTTTTTGAAGAGGGGAGCTACCAGGAAGCCATAGAAGTTTACCAAAAGATACTGGAAAAATTCCCTGATGCTTACGCTATCAGCAAAAATATCGGAAATTGTTATTTCCAAATGGAAAAATATGAACGTGCCCAGCACTATTACCAGAAGGTTTTAGAGAAAGAGCCAGACAGCAATGAAATGAAGCTGGTTATCGGAAATTGCTATGCCAACCTCGGCGAAGATGAGAAGGCTCTGGAATGGTATAATAAAATAAAGTTTGAAGAGATTGATGATCCAGCGGTTTTATATAATTTAGGTACTCATTTTTACGATCTTTCCAAATTTGCTGAGGCTTTACGATATTATAAGAGAGCGGTTGAAATCCAGAACGATTTTCTCGATGGGATCTATCAACTGGGCCTCACTCATCTAACCTTGGGCCAATACAAGGAAGCGATAGGAGTCTTTGAAAATTATTTAAACCATGATCCTGATTCTGGTAGAGCCTCCCAAGTCCAAGGATTTATAGACTTTTTAAAGAAGCAAATTGAAAAAAAGACAGAATAATGGAAGGGTTAGTTTTAGTTTCTTGTGCGACGTTTTCTGTGATTTTTCGAGGAAACTTTTCTAATCGAGGCTTTTTTCGATCTCCTCGATCAATTTTTTAATTCTTTCCTGACCCGGATTCAGACGAAGGGAAGCTTTTAGAACATCAAGGGCTTCCTGCACTTTGTTTGTTTTGTGATAGCAAAACCCAAGGGCGTTGAGAAGTCGGGTATCAGAATTATAAATCTTGTTGCCTTCGAGAAAATTTTCTATGGCTCTTTCATAACGCCCCATTCCTTTGTATGCTTCTCCTTTTATCAGATAATATTCAAACTTGAGACTCTCCTCTTTTTGTATGTTTTCGATCAATTCCAGACTTTTATCGAACTTCTTGACTTTTAATAAGAAATTGGCATAGTCAATCAAGCCTTTTCTGTAATCAGGTTTTAAGCCAAGTGCCTTCATAAAATTAGCTTCAGCTCTCTCATAGTCTTTGACCATTTCATACTGGGAAGCCAGCATAGAATAATACAAAAAGTTATTAGAAAGGAGAAAAGCCTTGGCATTGGCGATAGGATGAAGGATATGTTCTGCTGGCGAAACTATGAAATTCGTTTTTTTCTCATCTATTGAATTGTTGTCCTTGTCCAGCAAAATCATCTTTATCTCATAATAATCTGGAGATAATTCTTTGGCAGGAATGGAGTGATTCAAGCCAAGAATTTTCTTGTAAGGAACATTCCTTAATTTCAAGGAAAAGGTCTTTTGAGTAGGGTTTACTTTTCTAAGGCCGTTTATGAAGACTTCTACTCTCCCCTCTCTCCATAAATCTTCTGTAATATTGGTGAGGATGGTCAAAAAGGAGACTTCATCAGCAGATGAATAAGTGTTTTTAGGATCGACAACTAATTTTTTATCTAAAACCTTGAAAGGAATATGGACAGTGCTCTGATAATTCTGGAATGCGTGCCCCAAAAAAGGACCGGCAATCTGTGGAATGCCTGAGTCTTCGGGAATAACGATCTCTTTTTCAAAGAGGCTAAATTCTTTTCCTACAGAATTCTGAATAAGAATGATTAATTTATATTTCCCTTCGATTACTGGAAAGGAATCCTCGATTGAAATTCCGTGTGCCCTGAAC
>JAUWYH010000193.1 GCA_030615975.1 Candidatus Aminicenantota bacterium | reverse complement strand
ATAAATGTCTATCATCACGGAAAAAAAGATGTTTCCATAAGGGAACGTCTCCATCTTGTTCGACGGCCAAGCATATGCTATATTCAGTCTTTCAATAAAGGAGGAAGAAGCTTTGGCGGAAAGAGTAAAAGTCAGTTGCTCTTTTTGTGGAACTACAAACTATTATCCTCTCGATATTGAAGGGAAAAAAGTAGTATGTGGTCGTTGCAAAAACGTCCTTCCGAGGCCTGGAACAGTTATAGAACCTGCTCCAGAACAGGCATATAATCTGTTTCAGAATTCTTCTCTTCCCATTTTAATCGATTTTCACTCTCCAACGTGCGCGCCTTGTAATATGATGCATCCTGTCGTGGAAAGCTTGGCCAAGAGGAGAACAGGAGAGCTCATGGTTGTTAAGCTCAATGTGAATCAACATCCTGAATTGGGCGCTTCGTTCGGAGTTCAAACGGTTCCTACATTTATCGTTCTCCGCAAGGGAAATGAGATAGGAAGAACGAGTGGGGCTATGTCTGAAGCAGATTTTGCCTTATGGGTTGCAAGTAAGGTTTGAAAAAAATGATAGAACTGCAGCTCTATAAGTAGAAAAATGAGCAAAAAGGAATTTTGCTGGTTTCCCGGATAAATAGAGAAAAAAATGGAGGAAGTTTATGAATAAATCAAAAACTCCAAAATTAAACCGACGACAGTTTATTAAGGATTCGGTTATCAGCTTTGCTTGTTTGCCGAGTTTTGCTAGTCTTTCATTAGAGAGAAAAGTAAAAATGAGAAAGGCAAAAATCGCACTCTTTAAGACCGAAGATAGGGAAGAAGGGGTTCGTGAAGTCCTGAAAATATTTGATTTACATTCAATGAAGAATAAAAAAGTGCTGATAAAGCCTAACTTTAATACATCTGATCCAACGCCAGGCTCAACTCATAAAGACACTTTAAGCCAATTGGTCGAAGAGGTGAGAAAACGAGGAGCATCAGAGGTTATTATTGGAGAAAGAAGTGGCCCACCCCCAACCAAAAATGTTTTAGAAGAAAAAGGGATTTTTCAATTGGCACAAGACCTGAATTTCAAGATAATCAATTTCGAAGAATTAAAAAAAGAAGACTGGGTCCACTTTAATCCTGCCGGCAATCATTGGAAAAACGGATTCTACTTGGCTCGCCCTGCAGTTGAGAGCGAATATTTTGTTTCCACCTGCTGCCTGAAGACTCATCAATACGGCGGGGTATTTACTCTATCCATAAAGTTAGCGGTTGGTATAACACCCAAAAAACTGATGAGAGAACTTCATCGCTCTCCTGACATGAGGAAAATGATTGCTGAGATCAATCTTGGTTACAAGCCTCAATTGATTGTTCTTGATGGAATAGAGGCTTTTGTTGATGGTGGACCGTCTATGGGTAAAAGAAAAAGGGCAAATCTATTCTTGGCGGGAGACGATCGTGTTGCAGTTGATGCAGTCGGAATAGCTGTTTTAAAAGAATTGGGCTCGAATAAAGCCATCATGGAGAGAAAGATTTTCGAACAAGAACAAATAAAAAGAGCTGTTGAGTTAGGCCTGGGAATAACCTCTCCTGACCAAATCGAGCTTATCACTCCGGATAAGGAAAGCCGAGAATATGCTGAAAAATTAAAATCCATATTAGCCGAAGGTTAAAATTTTTGTTGGAGGAGATAAAAATGACACTCTACGATCTGATCGTATCAAGAAGGACAATACGTCAATTTAAGCCAGATTCCGTTTCAAAAGAAGTGTTGAAGAAATTAGTCAATGTAGCAAGATTGGCACCCTCAGGAGCCAACCTCCAACCTTTGGAATTTATAGTGGTCGATGATGAGGAAATAAGAAAGCAGATTTTCGCTTGCTTGAGATGGGCAGCCTATGTTGCTCCAGAGGGCGATCCTAAATCTGGGCATGAGCCAGTAGCATATATGGTCAATTTGGTAAACACCAAGATCAGAGATAGAGGTTTTGAGCGAGATATAGGGGCAGCTGTTGAAAACATGATTCTTGCTGCTTTGGAAGAAGACATCGGTAGCTGTTGGGTTGATACTATTGATAGATCTAAGGTCCAAGAAATCCTGAATATACCAGAAGAATATAAGATAGATTCGATTTTAGCCTTAGGCTACACGGATGAGAAACCGATTTTGGAAGAGATGAAAGAATCTGTAAAATATTGGAAAGACATAGAAGGAAAGCTTCATGTTCCTAAGAGAAAATTGGAAGATGTGATTCATTTCAACAAGTTTTGATTTTTTATTCTCCCGCAATCGTAAGCTCCTCGATTTTGACTGTAGGACCGGCAAAGGAGCTTCGGAATTCAAGATCGTTTCCGACTTCTTCAATTTTATTCAAGATCTCCCCTAGATTGCCAGAAATAGTTATTTCTGATACAGGGTGAAGGATTTCTCCATTTTCAACCCAAAGTCCGAATGCTCCTCTGGATATATCGCCAGTGAGGGGATTAAGACCATGACCGATAGTCCTGATCAAGATTAAACCTTTATCCATCGAGGCCGCAATTCTATCAGGGGGGATGTCTCCAGCTTGAAGATAGAAATTATGGGGGGTGACACCTGTTCCATCAGAATTTGCTGTTGATTTGAGCTTAAGTTTTCGGGCAGCGTAAGTGTTGCACAGATATTTTTTAAGAACACCTTTTTCAAAAACCGTGGTCTTTTGACAGGGGACTCCTTCTGCATCGAATGGTTTTGTTCCCAATTTTCCTGGTATAAGGCCGTCATCGTAGATATTGATTTTTTCATTACCGATTCTTTCTCCCAGCTTGCCAACTAGAAAAGAGATCTTCTGGTAGATCGAGACTCCGGATACACAGGCAAAAAGAAAGCCTAAAAGCCAAGAAGTCATCATAGGTTCAAATATGACAGGAGCTTTTTGAGTTTTTATCTTTTTAGGGTTGAGCTGACGGACTGTCCTCTCGACTGCTTTTTTTGCAATTTCTTCGGGGGATTCCAATTCTTCAAAATGGCGTTTTGTAGAAAACCAGTAATCCTCAACTTTTGTGTCTGTTTGACCAGCTTGGAGACCGAGGCTCAAGCTGCAAAATGTTTCCTCATATTCCTGGAGAAAACCGTTAGAATTGGCCAATATCGTTTTTATTACATTTGTCTCAAAACTAGCACCGTGAGAATTTGTTATTCTTTTGTCAGCGAGTGCGATATTTTCTGTTTGCAATGCCATATCTATTTTTTTCCCTATATCCATAGCCGGGATTTCGGGATCATAAAGCTTGAGGAAAGATATGTTTATTTTGGTTTTGGTAAGAGGAGGTAGCCCGGAGAATTCGTCAGCGCTGGACAAG
>JAUWYH010000139.1 GCA_030615975.1 Candidatus Aminicenantota bacterium | reverse complement strand
GTTCAGGTTTATCAAGGAGCGCTAAGCTGTAGAGAGCAAAAGCCTGGATTGTTTTCCAGCTTCTTGAGCTGTAAGGGTAGTTTTTATCTATTGATTTTCGGCGAAGCAGGTTTTTAAGATAAATCGCAGCCTTCTCCAATCGCCTGGTATTTACTTTATAGGCCGCTTTTTGGGCTTTGGCCAATGCAAAGACAGCATAACAACTGACAAAAGGAGAATCATGGGAAGAATCAGGCCAGAGGCCAAAACCTCCGTCCTCTCTTTGGCAATCATAAATTTTTTGAAGATTCTTTCGGACATATTCAAACATTTCCGTTTGGTCAAATTTGCTGAGATTGAATTCGAGGATAACATCGGAGGCAATAATGTAGGGAAGGATAGAGGAGAGGCACTGCTCAAGGCAGAGATAAGGATAATCAGTGAGGTAATCGACAGACCCTTTAAGGCCTGAGAGAGCGCTTGCAGAGGTTAAGACTTCGATTTTACTTTCTGCCGCATAGATATTGTCAGGAATTCGGATTCTCTCTTCCTTGGATTTTGTAGTTTTTTCAAAAAAAGCAACCGTTTCAATCGGCCGAGGCATTTTCAAAGGAAAAGATATCTCAAGCCCGTCTGTTTCCTCTCCCATCTGAGCCCGGAAGGCAAGGAAGGCTTTTCCAGGTTTTTTAACATCAAAAGAATAAAGAATCTCTCTTGATTCTCCAGACGCCAAGGAAAAACTGCGAATATTATTCTTATCGAGGAGGTTAATTCCTTTCGCTTCACAGCTTAAAGTGACCTTTCCCTTTTTCAAGGTGTAATTGTAGATGGTGATCCCTCCCTTGAATTGGTCGCCTAAACGAGCAAATCTGGGTAAAGCTGGCATAAGCTGGAGGGGTTTTGATGTTCGTAAATCAGACTCAGCTCTCCCAAATCGGGAATCAGTGGTTTGAGCTATGGCCATTATTCGAAAAGTTGTGAGGTTATCAGGAAGAGTAAAGCTTAAAGAAGCATTCCCTTCCTCATCTGTCAAAACAGAAGGATTCCAATAAGCTGTGAATTTAAACTCACCCCGCAGTTCAACTTCTGCAAGTGTGGAAGGAGCGGCTGCTTTCATCAACTCTCGGCCTCCTCCACTGACATCTTCTCCTTTTTCCCCATATTCCCTTTGTCCTACAAGATGAAGCCTTGTGTCTGATGTTTGGACTGCTAAAGGTCTCTCGGAATAAAACAGAGAAAATGGGTCAGGAGTTTGATATCCGATAAGATTCAAAACTCCCAAATCCACCACTGCCAGAGTGATACATGCGCGAGTGCCATTTCCTTCCCAGTCTTTGACTTTCAATTTTAGAGTGATTTCATCTCTGGGCTTATAAACATCTTTCTCTTTTTGAATATTTATATTTAATCGTTTCTCGGAGGGATTGACCTTCAACTTTATATAGCCGATTTTGAATGACGGTTTTCCGATATCTTCACCTTTATCAGCCACTCGAGGGGAGGTTCTTCCTTGAACAAGAAGCACAGAGACATAAACATTGGGTATGTAATCAGAACGAAGAGGAATTTCTATCTCATCGGAACTTCCCTGGATTTCCACGATTTTGTACTCCAGGATGAGTTCTCTTTCAACGGTAACCAGAGCATTTGCCTTCTCGTAAGGCGATTTGACCAATATCTTTGCTACATCTCCTGGGCGGTATTCCTTGCTGTCTGCAACAAGCTCTATTGTATCGTCATCCCGTCTTTCCCAAGGAGTGTAATCTTTTCCTGTCACGTAGAAGTAAGTTGTGGTCATGATTTTATTACCGCGGCTATCTTTTCCTTCAGCCCGGAGGAGATAGAAGCCGGATTTTTCAGGAAGAAAAGAGACCTTCTGTGGCTCATTTTTTGTTTGAATGAAGCGGGAATCTATTTCAGTGTCTTTCTTTTCACTTATCCAGTTGTACATGCCTCCCATCCCTCTTTTTCTAATTGAAAACCATTCTCTTTTTATCAGCGCCAATCGAATTTTTTTCTCTGGAACAATTCCTCCATCTGGATCTACGGTGATAAGGGAAACATCAAGCTCGTTTCCTTTTTTAAGGAAGGCGGTGCTTGGTTTTAAGCCGATATAATATTTGCCACGAAGGACCATGGTCTGGATGCGGTTGGATATAGAGCGCCGGCTGGGTCCCACAACCGTGGCTTCCAAGGTGGCAAGTACGGAATCTTTTTCTTTTTCGGGGATAAGCTTGGTAGACAGTTTGAACCTTCCTTTGTCGTCAAGAGTGGATTCGCCGGAGGAGAGAAGCCGGCTTTTTTCTTCGCCAAACTCATGCCAGCGATCTATTTGATTGCCGAAGATATAGCCTTTATATCCTGGAGGAGAAAAGAAAGTGGGATTGAGGCGAAGATGCCACGAGACTCCTTGATTGGCCATTGCTCCACCAAAGAGGTAATTTCCCCTAATTTCAGCCTGGTAAGTATCGCCAAAGATAAAACTCTCTTTTAGAGTGCGGAGATGGACTTCGAATCTGGCTGGGCGAAAGGCTTCGATCCGGAAAGAGCTGTAGATTGTAATGGGTTTTTCGCCCTTGAGGCTTGGAGGGATTTTTCCTCTTATCTGATAATAGCCTAAAGAGGCTTCCTCCTCTGTTTTGAAGTCAAAAGCAAAGGAGCCATAAGAATCGAGGTCGAATTTCTTTTTGAATACGCTCTTTTGAAAAGGATCTAAAACTTCACATTCCATTTCTCGAATAGAAGGAAGATGCCACTCTCCCTTTTCCCTCTTTCTGATGATTCCCTTGATATGAACATCTTCTCCAGCTCTGTAGATTCCTCTCTCTGTGAAAATGTAGCCTTGAATTTTTATAGGTTGAGGATTCCATTCATACTGGATCCCAAACCGGTAGGGATAGATTCCTGTGCCCCATTCAGAGGAAAAAAAGGCTAAATCTTTTCCTCGACTCACAAAAACCCATTGACGAGGTTTGCTCCATTTGTTTTGGCTTTTGATGCCGAGAGGCTTCCATCCGGGGGTTTGAACTTTTCCTTCTCTATCTGTTTTTCCCTGCCAGCGAATTTTATTGAAGTCGTCTCTTATTTCAACTTTTGCTTCAGATATGGGCTGACCTGTTCGAAGCTCGGTTACCCAAATGAAATTATTTTCAGGAGAAAATTTCCCTGATATTCCGATATCTGTCACTTGGAGAAAGGCCTTAGGATATCGTTCCCATTTATCAGGGTGGTGAGTATCGAGCTGGAGAAAAATCAAGCCATATTTATCAGGAAGGATCTCTTTTAGATCTATAGGAAAGATCTGTCTTTTGTTCGGTTGTGCTTTGAGATTCAGGGATTTTTTCAATCGGAAGAAATTTTTTTTGGAATATCTTTCGCTCGACCAGAATATATTTCTTGTCGACAGAAGAGGAATGATATCCTCTTTCTTCACTTTTGCCCCTTGGAGAAAGACTTCTTCCGCATTTACAGTATAAAGGGGATAAAGAAGGTCTCCATAGGCTTCGATGATTCCATGGCCCGTGTTCATGGTTACTGAGAGAGGATAAGGAGAGGTGAGGAATTTGAGTTGGACTTCCTTTCCCAGCATGTTTCCAAAATCATCCTTTAAATCAGGATCAATCCATAAGGTATATTCTTGTTCTGGCTTTAAAGGGAGTGAAATCCAGAGAGTCGAATTGGCTTGATGCCAGTCGAGATAATAATCAGGGATTGTGACTTGTGGTTCAAATCTAATCTTTTTAACAAAATCTTTGTATATCACAGGGTTAGAAAAATGGAAGGGGAGAGCGTCGTAAGGATTGTGCTTTTCAGGTACCTCCAGCTTCTCAAATTTGAATTTCTTTAATGCTTCGAATTTAAAGAGCCGGCTTTTTTCCATTCCCAGAGGTCCTTCTTTGGCAGGAAGGCCAGCTTTTATTTCAACATAATAAGAAAAGTCAGGTTTGAGCTTTTCCTCAGGCACGAGTAAAAACACTTCATCAGGAGCCGCTTTAATATCTTCTTCTTCCAATCTTTTTTTAGAGGGGGAAGTGACTTTAAAAGCAAGGGGAGTTTCTTTGTTTTCTGTGCTGACTTCTACAAAGGAAAGGAAATCTTTGGCTTTTTCTCTTTGTAAAGATTGATTAAAAACAAGGAGAATTTTAGAATCGAGTTTGATCCACTTTTGATTATTCCGAGGCAAATGACTGACAAGGCTGGGAAGAATTGTGCTGAAAGTCCAGGTAAAATCTTCTTTCAGTGCAGCGCCCTGGAGAGATTTTGTGCCAGCGGGAATTGTAAGCTTGATTTCAGTGGAGAAGGGGAAACGTTTTTCAGGAGTAAATGTCAGAGTTTTTGTGTTCAGCCAGCGGCATTTTCCAGGAAAAGGAGGATCGATCTTAAGGAAAGAAGGCTTATCTTCTGAAAGAGCTTCTAATGGAATTATGGGTTGGTCAAAGACGATAACGATCGTCTCTGCTTCATGGGGAGCTTGAGTGCTTCCCTTAGGACTCACAAATGCCACATGAAGGTCGCTGATTTGGGCATCTTTGGCTATAACAGGAGCTTTGGTTGCTTCCTGCTTTTTTTTGTAGCCTGGAAGTAGAATCAATACCCCGATTAAAAATGACAAAATAAAAAGTTTTCTCCCCATTTGGTTTATTCCTTTCTCTATGGTTTCCCTAATCCTAAAAGAAAGCAGAACAGATATCAAGGCACACGCCAACTTCCCATCGGCTCTTTACCACACTTTTCGTGATAGAGCCACTTCCAATCTTGCTTTTTTAATTTTCTCATGCT
>JAUWYH010000043.1 GCA_030615975.1 Candidatus Aminicenantota bacterium | reverse complement strand
GTCACGGCTGTCAGCGATAAGACAACGGTAAACAGCACCATATTCGCCGGAATATGCAGATTGAAATCAGCGATGCTGTGAATAAGAATGACCACAATCGCAACAATACCACCCAGGGCCAAACCCTTTACCTGGGGATGCCTTCTCGCCCTCCAGATTAAAAAGGAACTAACAACCATAAAAGCTATCCCGCCAAAGAGAAAAATCATTCCCACAGCCCCGAGTTCTGATAAATACTCGAGGAAGTCGTTATGAGCATGGGAAAGATGTCCGGACCTCCTGCTCTCCTCATACGCCGGATAGACAGAGGCAAACGTCCCCAGTCCTGTCCCGAACAAAGGAAAATCTCCGACAATTGATGTCGCATTACTCCAGTAGACCAGCCTTCCTTCATGGAGGAGCTTATCCAGGGCAAATCTTTCGATAGTTGCATCTATCCCTATGTAAAGAGAAATGAATATTATGATTAAAAAACTGACTTTGAGAAATTTTTTTACCCCTTTCTGCCAGTGCCTCACTCTGCCGAAATAGAGGACAGTCAATTCAAAAAAGAGAATAAAAGTAAAAACCAGAACAAAAACTCCAGAGCGAGATTTAGAAAAGATAATAGCCAGTGACATGAGAATGATGCCTCCAGTGATCATCATGTTGGTCGAGAGTCCTTTTTCTGAAAAGCGAAGGAATTTCTCCCTCCATTTAAGACCGGCCAAAGAAAAAAGATCTATCCGGGCTATGATTAACCCGATGGCTAAGGGAATAATCATCTCCAGGTAGCCGGAAAGGTGGTTTCGATTGACAAAAGTCCCTGTTACAGTATCCAGGCCGTATATTTTTTTATAAAACAGAATTCGAGGATTCTTATTGTAAAGCTCGAACATTCCGTAAATAGCCTCAAAAATTCCCATGCTGACCAGGACGTAAAAAATCCTCATAATCTGCTGACGCCTGGTTATAGTCTTCACGATGAGAAAACCGAGGAGAAAATAGGAGAGAAGCTCAAGCCCTTCCCGAAGTGTATGCGAAGGAATCAGAGAGAGGCTCATGAATTTAATCTTAGAAAAATCAGAAGAGAAAATATTCTGAAATGAATGAATATTCGGAGAAAAGATTTTGACTATAAAATTAGGCAGAGGGATGATCTGAATAAAAATGAAGATAAAGAGGCCCACAAACAGGTACCTGGGCCATTTAAGCGAAAGAGAAAGAAGCTCGTTATTCTGCGGTCTCTCCTTCATCAGAATATAAGCAGCCATCATCACCAGCACCACAATCTCTATCACCAGGATCGACCATTCGTGCACCGATGCAGCGGGCAGCGGGCTGAAAACAATTACACTTAATATCCCGTATTCAATGATTTTCTTATATATTCTGTCTCTATTTTTAAGGGCTACTTCATCTCTTTCTCTACTCATTCTCTTAATCCAGTATTCATTTTTATAAATGTCGATTAAATTTGAAATGTAAGTGTTTTTTCGCAGAGAAACCGCAGCTTCAATTCTAAAAAAAGGATCAGACTAATCTTTTAACAAAAAAAGTTGCCTATCACCCTTTTATCGGGCAGACATGCAAATATACACAAAATTGTTAACAAATGCCTCAGTACGATGAGGGTATCAGGTCCATTAGAGCTAATAGTCAGGTTAGAAGTATTTTGTATCAGTTTTGAACTTTGGCTCTTGCCTTTTTTCATCTCCTTATTCCTCACTCCTCACTTTAAAAAACGGGATTTTCATCTTAATTTTTTTTTGAATTTCATTGGGATTCACTGGCTCCGGTAAATACGGAATCTCTCTATCCTCCAGCACAGCCCTTGGATTATCCGCCACAAGCGCTTTCGCCTCCTTCTTCCCTAATACAATTTCCGCTCTTTTTACCGCTTCTGAAAGCCTCGGCACCAAAGACCGCCTGTTATGCCCATCACTCCCTATAAAATGAATCAAGTTCAACTCCAGAAAACGAAACACAGCTTCCTCAGCCTCGCTTCCATAAATACCGGAGAAACTTCCGCTGTTGGCCTGAGTCAGAGCTCCCATCTGGACTAACTCATAAAGAAATGAAGGATTGCGGGCAAACACTGAGTTTCTCTCCGGATGGGCAATAATCGGCATTATCCCCTCACTCATTAATTCAAAAAAAAGCTCTTTAACGCCAGAGAAAACATGTTCAGAGGGGAATTCGACAAACATATAAGAACTCTGATTTAGCACCAGATAGCTTCGATTTTTTCTTATCTCGTCGATTAAATTGTGGGAGATATGAACTTCTGCCCCACACAATATCTCCACCTGGATGTTTTTTGCTTCGAGCGCCCTGCTGAGTTCTCTGCGCCTTTCCTTGATGATGCTTAAATCTTCGTGCACAAAATTATTACGGAAAAAATGAGGAGTGGCCACAATCTTCTCTATACCATCCCTCTCTGCAATCCCAGCCATCTCCACCGCCTCTTCCAGATTCTGAGCCCCATCATCAAGACCGGGGAGAATATGGCAGTGCAGGTCTATCATTACTCTTCTTTCTCTTCCTCTTCATAATAATGGGAGCGGTAGCGATAGTAGTGATAATACGGAGAATAGTGCCCTTCCCCTTTGGCCTTTACTTCGTTAAACAGCACGCCAATAACCTTAGCCTTGGCTCGCTTCAACTCCTCCACTGCCTGCAAAAAGGGTTTGCGTGTGGTCTTTCCAGCTTCAATAATAAAAACAGTGCTGTCAACAAACGAGGAGATAATGACCGCATCAACCACAACCAGCAGAGGAGGCGAATCAAACAGAATAACATCAAACCTTTTTTTAAATTCATCCATCATCCCCTTCATCTTATCCGAATTGAGAAGCTCGGCAGGATTAGGTGGAATGGGTCCGCTTGGAATAATCCATATATTTTCAACATTTGTCTTCTGAACGGCATCTTCAATTGAAACCTTTCCGGTCAAATACCCACTCAGTCCCCCAATATTTTTTACCTTGAATATTCGATGAAGCCGGGGCTTCCTTAAATCCGAATCCACAAGGAGAACTTTCTCCTCAAGTTGAGAAAAGGCCACAGCCATATTAGCCAGAGTAGCTGTTTTTCCTTCCCCGGGAAGTGCGCTGGAAAAAGCAATAGTCTTAGGAGGGCTTTCTGCATGAGAAAGCAAAATAGAAGTCCTCACCGTCCTGTAATCCTCGGAGATGAAAAATTTGGGATAGAGGTGGTTGACAAGCTCTATCTCTTTTATCTCCGGGAGCGTTTCTTCACTTTTAGGATTCTCTTTGCCATATGAATAAGAAGATTTATACTTTGAATAATAACCATATTTTTTTTTCTTCTTCATCCCTTCAGGAGGAAGGTAGGGAATCACTCCCAGAGAAGGAAGGCCAGCTAACTTTTCAACATCCTCTGGGCCTTTTACCGTGTTGTCTACATATTCCATAAGAAAACAGAGACCCACTCCTCCAAAAATGCCGATTAAGAACGCCAAAATAAGATTCTTCTTCTTCTTCGGTGAAACAGGGCCTTTGGGAACTTCGGCTTTATCGATAATGCTGATATTGCTGGTCTTAAGCCCACCCAAGCGGGCAGATACCTGGGTATTTTTTTGCATCTCTATTAATGAATTAAGCTGCCTCTGCATATTCTCAACTTCTATCTTCAAGCTATTGTAGAAAATAGCATTGCTGTTCATCCTGACCACATCCATTCTTTGTGTTTCCAACAAATCTTCAAGAGAGTCTTCCTTTTTTAAAGCCGAACGGTACTCAGATTCTGCTGCATCAACTGCCTTTTTTATCTCGCTTTTAAGCTCCTCTTTCATGCTATCAAGTTTCGCTTTAAGCTCAATCATCTTCGGGTAATTGGATTTAAAAATCTTGCTCATCTCCTCGTATTCATTCTTCATCCGTGCATAGTCCATTTTAAGAGTTTGAATCAAAGCATTATTTACAAACTGAGGCAGGGAGTCGACATCTAAATCTTTCACCTCGCGGTAAGCAGCCTCTTTGTTTATTCTATCAATTTGAGCCTGGGTATAAGCATCAAGTACAGCAGCAAATTTGCTGACTATAGTACTTTCTTTTTCGCTTGTAAAGAAAAGCTTTTTCTCCTGTCCATATCTCTGGAGTTCTCTCTCTTTTGCTGCCAGATCTCCTCTCAGTTCAGCTATCTGCTCACTCAGGAAATCAGAGGCTTGCTGAGTTGTTTCGTATCTTTTTTCAACAGAAAAGCTTATAAACTCTTCAGCTAAGCTATTTACTATATCAGCACTAAGAACAGGATAGGGAGATCTGTAACTCACTTCCACTAATTTTGTATTGCGAATAGGCGAAACCTCTATGCCTCCTTGAACAGCCGCTGCCACTCCAAAATAAGGGTTAAGAGGAATCTGAGGTTTTAATCCTTCATCTTCCGATTTTTTCTTAGGCGAAATAAAGCCTTTTAAGGATGCAAAAAAGCTCTTTTTTGGCTTTTTCCCTGCTCCAAACTCTGGTCGAGATAAAAGATTCATTTTTCTAGCCACTCTTTCTGCTAAAGATTTGCTTTTAAGAAGCTTTAGCTGTGTATTGTAAAATCTCAAATCTACTGCACGGCGCTGATAACCAAATTCATCTTCTATACTCAATATTCTTGAGCTTTCTTCTTCAATAAGCAAAGTTGTTTTGGCTTTATATATAGGGGTCGCCAAAAAAGATAAAATCCCAACAAACAGGATAAGGGCTCCACCAAAGGTCACAACCACCCACTTCCTTTTTACAATCACCCTCCAGTACTCTAATAAATCAACCTCCTTCTCTCTTTCTTCTCTATGATCCGTTTCAAAATCCATTTTCCCTATCCCTCTTTAAATTAATTTTTACGTTTGTATTAGAAAGATTTACGCTTCACGATCTCCATTTTACGTTTTACGTCAAAATATTGTTTCCGGTACATACACAACATCATTTTCCAATAACTGTATATCTTTCTTTTTTCCTTTTATTATATCTTTTACATTCACTTTTATCTGCTTCTCTTTTCCGTCTTTATTGATTCTTTTAATAAGAACTCCACCTTTTGAGGCTCTCTCACTAAATCCTCCTGCCTGAGCTATTACCTGTAGCAAAGTCGGGATATTGGATTTTTTAACCTCCAGAGCACCTGGCTTTCTCACCTGCCCAAAAACATAAATGAGCACTGTTTTTTCAGCAGGAATATTCACGATATCATTCGGCTCAAGGGGAATATTTAATCTGGCATCTCCCTTTAAGAACAAATCATCAATTGAGATTTTCAAAGATATGCTTGTACCATCCTGAAACTGCCGAATAACAATAATATCATCCCCTGCGTCTTCGGTAAGCCCTCCAGCCTCTGAAATTAGCTGAAGCAGTGTCTGGCGCCCGAGAAGCTCATAAGGACCAGGCTTTCCAACCGCCCCAAGTACAGATATTCTTTTGCTTTGGTACTCCTTTATAAAAACCGTTACTTGAGGGCTCTGGAGGTATTTTTCTTCAAGTAGCTGACTTAACTTTTTTTCAAGCTCAGTTTTGGTTAAACCTTCAACCTCAACTTCGCCTAATAAGGGAAAAGTTATTTTCCCATCTTCTGAAACCCTTACTGTCTTGTTCATCTCCTCAAGACCAAACACACTTATCTCCAGAAGATCTTTTGCACCTATCTTGTAATCTGCCTTATATTGGTCCTCCCCCCAGAAGTAACAGGAAACTAATAATAATATTAACGTAAAAAGTAACATCTTCCTCATAATTTTTGTCTCCGATAGATATTTTTTCATTAAATGCTTATTGACATGACTCAACTTTGTTAGCACTGGATGGAGCCAAAAGCTGGTTCATTGTAATCACCGATCCTTCTGTGCAGGCAAATAGAACAAGTACCCCTGAAGATGCTTTATAGGGACTCCGCCAGAAAGCATAATGACGAGCCAGCGTCGCTTCGCTCAGACATTTGGTGAGTTATGTCAATAGGCATTTTTCATTAATATGTTAAATTTTTCACTTATCACTCCTCACTCTTTACTAAAACTCATATGTCACATACCCACCCACAAACATCCGTTCCCTGCCTACACCTGGAATGTTAGATGTTCTCTCCCAAAAATTAACCATTAATCCAATGCCCGTGTTTCTTATGATCCTGAAAACAAAACCTACTATATGAGTACGGTGTATATCTCGCCTTTTTATTTCTTCATATCGTCCATCTGGCATTGGTAGCATTACCGGTTCCGGATAATTTGACTCTCCATAAATTAAATTATAATCAACCCTCAAAAATTTTATTATATAAAAAGATACCCCACCTCTATACCTATCTTCAATAAAAAATATGTTGTTTGTCCAGTAAGAAAAATGACAATCTCTATTATAATTAAGACGAAAGCCGAAGCGCCACAGCCTGAAATTAAGACCAGTATTGCCAACAAATCCTGAAAAACCTTTCTTTCCTTCTATCCTAGGGATAAGCTTCTTGTAGCCAAGGGAAAGAGTACCCCTCATTCTCCCCAAAAGCGGAAATCTGATCCCCGAATAAACTTGGTAAGAAGATGAGTCTCGCCAGGCAGACTGAACATGTTCAAATTTGTATTCTGTATATCCTCCTCCTATAAAAAAAAAGCTCTCTGAAAAGACTCTGTAATAAAACTCAAAATTTCCACTTTTTTCTTTGCGGTTTAAAGCGCGAGAGAGATAAATCTCTTCTCCGGGGAGTGTAATATCCTCATAGCTAATCTTTCTGATTAAGCCAGAAAATCCAAAAGATGTGCTTCGGGCCGTTTCATAAAAAAAACGACCATTATACTTTTTAATCCTCTCATTCGCCCGGACATCAAATTCACTCGATGCACGCCGCCTTCTGTTACTATAAGAATAATTCCCTGAAATAACGAAACGATTGAGAAAAAGAAATTTAAACGCTGGGGATAAGGTGTTATTCCACCTTCTCTCCCTTTTTTGCTCAAAATAATAAACATATTCTGGATTCTCCGTGAAAGAAAGAATTAAATAATTTCGAAAAAGAAAGTAAACTTTAACCTCAGGCGAAACAGTCCCTGTGAAATCAGAAGCGGGATTGTCCTCCTCTCGTTGATAATAAACATTATCATCATAACCGATATTTCTAAAATTGATTGTTGGAAGAATCCGGAATGGTCCAAGTCGTAACTTAGCTCTTTTTACAATCTGATCAAGCTCAAATTTGAATGACTGGTAACTTTGCCCATATGAAGAAATTGAAATTAGAAATAGCAACAACAAAAATGTATGCACTAAAAAGACAAGATGAAATAATTTTTTCATTCTAATTTATTGCAATTTTCTTAAACCCTAATCCCTCTTATTTTCTTCATTATAACACTCTCACAATTTTCTGCATTTGAGCCTTATTATCAAATAAATAAACTGCCCTATTCGGAACGTCTATTTTTCTATAATCATCCATGGACAAGTTACTATAATAAATTATCAATACTCTAATGAGTGCAACGTGTGTCACAGCAAGAATTTTTAAACAATCTGCGTTATTAGATATTTTTTTTACCGCCTTCAGAGCTCTGAGTTGGAGTTCCTTATGTGAAGCTTGTACAATTCACAATAAAGGGAGACATTGCGTGGCCTGGCTTTTATATTTCTTTCTAGGTTTTTAACTGGGTCTCTCTCGACTCTCGCCTTATCCCTTATCTGAGTTTTAGTCCTTGTTTTTTGTTCGGGAGGCTTGGTTTTAGCCTCTGCTTTTTCATGTATTTTTAGTGGGATTTCTTTTTCCTCTTCTGGCGCAAGTTTGAAGTGATTCAACAATTTTTGAAAGTCAAATCTTACGGATTCGTCTATCTCTTTCTCTAAGCTTGCAATTTCTTCCCTGCCCACCAGTTCCGAAACTTGCCTTAAATAATTCTCACAATTCTCCATGTCCTTTAAATAATAGTAACACATGCTCAGATAAACCAGGGCTTTTGCTTTGAGTTTTTTCTCCCTATGGAGTCCGAAAGCAGCGATTTCCAGTTCTTTAGCAGCTTCCTTATAATTTTGGGCCAAGAACGATTTTTCACCTCGTGTCAGCAGCTTCAGATAGAAAGGGTCTATTTCCTGGCTGAAAAGAGAGGATGATAGTAAAATCGCACTGCTTGCAATCGCTATTAAACTAATAAATGAAATTAAATTAATAAATTTCCTTTTTCCCATCAATCAACTCCTTATTTTCCTTGTCATTGAGGTCATAATGCTGGCCTGTATGCACAAGAAAGAGGGAGATTTTAGTGTTGCTCTTATCGTTACGGGCCTGGATAGCTCTCATCAGTGGCGCAATTTTCATAAAATTGGGCCGAGCTCCCGCTGCCATGATCCATTTAATTGTTCTATTTTTCATCTGATCCAGCGATGCGATGGGGAGGGACTAATCTAATTAGGGGCGGAGGGTTGGGGTCGGACCAAGCTGATTACTTGATTCTTAAAGATAAATACTCCAAAAAAGCCTATTTTCATGCCTTATATGGCCATTTTCAACATCAAAATCTTGCTGATAAGCACTATAAAGGCTCTCGTAATTCAAATACATCTTCTTCAAAAACCTTTAAAACAGTGTATAAATAAATGGTGCGACTGCAGAGCTTTGGGTAAAAATTAATAATAAGCCAAATAATATTAACATGATAATCATCTAACAGCTTTTCCTCATATAAAAATTACTCATATGAAATATTATTACAATCAAGGAACAGCTTCCATGTTGAGATTATTTACTTTTTATAAGTGATTATAATATGCAATAAAAATCGAGCTCTTTTCTAATAGCTTGAATTATCTTGAAATGCTTGTATAGACAACCTGCTAATTTAGTATTAGCTGAAAATTTATAGGCTACCGCCATTAGGGGAAAATCAATATCAGTTGTTGTTCAATTCAGACCTGCTCTAACAGGCCAGTTCTTTTAATCTCTCTTCTGCTGAATTTGCCCCCTGTTCAGGTCCATTTTCTATTTTAATCCAAAATTTTGCAAGTCATTTTTGTTAGCCTCAGGAGCCTTGACCAGGCCGGTCTCCAAAGTCCTATCCAATGCAGCAAACTCCTCTGGAGAGATGTTACCCAAGGAGCTGTGCGGCCGATTTTCATTATAATCCCGCCGCCACGCCTTTATTTCTGACTATGTCTTTAAGATTTTTAAGTTTGCTAATTTTTTCTAGCCTTACTTACTCTTACTTACTGCCCCTGTGAGCGTATAACAAAGTCATATTTTAGAATATACCAATTCCAATAGCAATTGGACTTTGGGTGTATTTTTTGAAAAAAAAATACTACGATGTGAGATGGCGCTTCACAAGGTGCAGCTTTTTTCCTTCCAAAAAATCTTTTTCTCTCCAGCGTTGAGAGACTGTGATAGTCTAGCGAATTAATTTCGCCATAACATTTATATCCATGTTTTGTCATTGAAAAGCATAAAATGCGTATCTCTACCTATTTTTTGGTTCGTAACCGGCCTCAATTCTTCGATTTTAATACGCGTTTGGGCTAAAATGCTTTCTCCTGATATGAAGTGAATCTCGTATTTCCTCAGCTGTATATTGACTTTGACGGAGTCTTTAAGGCCCTGACCCCATGAGTTGATTTTCATTGAAAAAAATTATAATATTCATTTTCCGTTTTTATTCATTCATATACTTTATAATAGGGAGGCTTAATTATGGATAATAGCGCAATTGAGAAGGCAAAAGATCATTTTAGCCAGATTATCGAAGACCAGCTAAGCCGCGTTGAGGCAATGA